>DASYDA010000196.1:0-9810 GCA_036499865.1 Dongiaceae bacterium
CCTTCCAGCTTCACGGCCTGGCAGCCGGTTTCCTTCATCAGCCGTACGGCGCTGGTGAATGCCTGCACCGGGCTTTCCTGGTAACTGCCGAAGGGCAGATCGACGACGACCATCGCGCGGGAAGAACCACGACTGACGGCGGCGCCGTGCTGACTCATCATATCCAGCGTAACCGGGAGGGTGTTCTCGAAGCCGTAGAGCACCTGCCCGAGCGAATCGCCCACCAAGAGAAGATCGACATGCGGATCCAGCCGACGCGCCATCGGCGTCGTATAGGCTGTCAGGCAGACGATCGGGTCTTTGCCTTTACGCGCGATCAGATCGGTTACGGATACGCGCAGCGGTTTGATGCCGCCCGGGACCGATGGTTCGGTTGACGGTTGAACACTCACTCTCGCCTCCTTGCTCCCAGAACGAGACGCGGCGGCATTTTCCGCCATTCTGTTGCGCTGCACAATAGAAAACCATGACAACCGGGCGACAACGGCATTTGGCCCGGCATTCTGAAGATTTTCTTTATTTTATCGCAGCTTACCATATTACAACATTGTCACAGAGCAGCACAGAGGCAGCTTCCTATCGCTGGCAAAAGCCGCTAAGAACACTCCGCTCACAGCCAGCCTTCTTGGAATACACATCGCTCGGCGACGCTCCCTCGATCGGATCGAAATATGAATTTTCCCCGCCCGTTCCCGTGGCTTTCGCTCGCTTTCGCCGCGCTGCTTTGCGGCTGCGGCGGTCCAGATCCAGTCGCCCTTCCCAAGGGCCCGGCGGAGACCGTCGCGCGGCAGCAGATCGTGGTGGCCGCCCACCCGCTTGCCGCGGAAGCCGGGCGCGAAATCCTGCGCGAGGGCGGGACGGCGGTCGATGCGGCGATCGCGGTCCAGGCCGTGCTCACCTTGGTCGAACCGCAATCCTCCGGCATCGGTGGCGGCGGCTTCCTTCTCACGCGCGACGGCAAGACCGGCGCGATCGAAAGCTATGAAGGGCGCGAGACCGCACCCGCGGCCGCGAAGCCCGAGATGTTCCTCGATTCGGAGGGCCGGCCGCTCGAATTCTACGACGCCGTGGTGGGTGGCTTATCCGTCGGCGTGCCGGGCGATCTTAGGATGCTCGAACTGGCGCATCGCGAGCATGGCAAGCTGCCTTGGGCGCAACTCTTCGCGCCGGCCATCGCGCTGGCCGAGAAGGGCTTTCCGGTTTCGCCGCGACTCGCTGGCGAAATCGCCGAGGACCCATACATCCCGAAAATGAACGCCGCGGCCCATTACTTCCTGGATTCCCAGGGTAAGCCGCTCGCCGCCGGCACGCAGCTCAGCAATCCGGAACTGGCCGCCACGCTTCGGGAAATCGCGACCGGCGGCGCCGATGCCTTTTATAAAGGGAAGATTGCGCAAGATATCGTAGCGACCGTCGGCTCCGCCACGCCGCGCGCCGGAAAAATGACCCTCGCCGATCTCGCGAACTACCGCGCCGAGAAGCGCGCCGTGCCCTGCATGGATTACCGCAGCTACCGGATCTGCGGGATGGGACCGCCCTCCTCCGGCGGCGTCACGGTGATGCAGATCCTCGGCCTGCTGGAGCGGTTCGACCTCGAGAAGGAAAAGCCGCTTTCGCTCGTCACAACGCATCAATTCGCGGAAGCCAGCCGCCTTGCCTTCGCCGATCGTGACCGCTTTCTGGCCGATCCGGATTTCGTTCCGGTACCGGTGCCCGGCATGCTCGATCCCGCTTATCTCCGGGCACGCTCCAGCCAGATCAAGGAAGACACGGCGATCCGGAATGCCCAGCCCGGCGTCCCGCCCGGCACCGACATGACGGTAGGCGCCGCCGAGCCGAAGCAATTCGAGCCGCTCTCCACCAGTCATATGGTCATCGTCGATTCCGCCGGGAATATCGTGACCTTCACCACCAGCGTGGAGAATGCCTTCGGATCGCGGTTGATGGTGGACGGTTTCATCCTCAACAACCAGCTCACCGATTTCTCCTTCCGACCCGCCGCCGGCGGGCGCGCCGTGGTCAACCGCGTGCAGCCGGGCAAGCGCCCGCGCAGTTCCATGGCGCCGGTCATCGTGCTCGACCGCGCGACGGGCGCGCCGCTCTATGCGCTCGGTTCTCCCGGCGGCGCCAATATCATCGACTATGTCGCGGAGGCGCTGGTCGGCTTGCTGGATTGGCATCTGAGCCCAGGCGCCGCCGCCGCCCTGCCGCATATCCTCAACCGCAACGGACCGACGGTGCTTGAAGCCGATACCGGTTTTGAAGACATCGGCGCCGCTTTGGAGGATATGGGCGACAAAGTGAAGATCGAGCCCATCGACAGCGGCCTCAACATCGTTGCGTTCCGCAAGGATGGCCTGGTCGGTGCCAGTGATCCCCGCCGTGAAGGAGTTGCACTCGGTGACTGAAGTATCGCCTGCGGATTCCCGTCCGACCGTCAGCATGAAACACGGCGCCGAAAAACGGGTGCTCGCCGGGCATCCCTGGGCCTATTCCAACGAAATCGAGATGGACGACGCGGCGAAGGCGCTACCGGCGGGAACGCTGGTGACGCTGCAACGCGCCGACCGCCGGCGGCTCGGCGTCGCCATGTTCAACCCGCATTCCCTGATCGCCGCGCGCATCCTGAGCCGTGATCCCACCATCGAGATCAACGCCCGCTTCTTCGAACGCCGCCTGCAGCGCGCCCTGGCGCTGCGCGACCGGCTGATCGGTGCACCTTACTACCGTCTGGCCCATGCTGAAGCCGACGGCTTGCCGGGCGCGGTCATCGACCGTTTCGGCGATGTCGTCGTGGCGGAGATCAACAGCGCCGGCATCGACCGGCTGGCCGATATGCTGGCGGAAGCCATCGATACCGTGCTGAAGCCCACGACCATCCTGCTGCGCGGCGAAGGTTCCGCGCGAAAGATGGAAGGCCTCGAGCCCATGAACCGCTTCGCCAAGGGTGCGCTCGATGGCCCGATCGAACTTCAAGAAAACGGCGTACGCTTCCTGGCCGATCTGTCCGGCGGGCAGAAGACCGGCTGGTTCTACGATCAGCGGGACAACCGCGCTCTCATGGCGCGATTCGCCAAGGAACGCAGCTTCCTCGATCTCTACAGCTATACCGGAGGCTTCGGCATCCAGGCTGCGGCCGCGGGTGCCAAGGAGGTGCTCTGCATCGACCGCTCCGAGCCGGCACTCGATCTCTTGAAGAAGGCGGCTAATCTCAACGGTGTCAGCGGCAAGCTCCAGGCCGAACGCGGCGAAGCCTTCGAGGTTCTGGAAGCCCTACTGGGGGAAAAGCGCCGCTACGATATCGTTGCCGTGGATCCGCCCGCTTTCGTGAAGTCGAAGAAAGACTTCCATGTCGGCGGCAAGGCCTATCGCAAGCTCGCCCGCCTCGCCTGCCAGAGCGTGGAACCGGGCGGGCTGCTGTTCATCGCCTCCTGCTCGCACAACATGCCGGCCGGCGAGTTCGCCCAGCAGGTCGCCCGCGGTGTCCAGGAAGGGGGTCGGCAAGCCCGGCAGCTCTATGCGACGGGCGCGGCGCCGGATCACCCGGTGCACCCGGTCCTGCCGGAAAGCGCCTATCTGAAGGCGCTGGTCCTGCAGGTGGAATGAACCGGGATCAATGCGCCGATTTGTCGTCGCCGGGCTTGGCGGTGGTGATCTGATAGAAGATCAGCCCGATACAGACGACGAAGAACACCAGGCCGCCCCAATAGGATGCGCCTTCGCTATGGCGGGCCGCCACGAACAGAGAAATGATGGCGAACAGGCCCAGCACGCCGCCCAAAATGAACTTTTCGATACCCTTCATGACGATCCCATCCCGTTTCGATGGCGCCAAATTACGGAGGATCGCCGCGGAAGGCAACCGCCCGGAACTTTGATATAACCCGGATAAAATACCCGAAGACGAGAGGATCCGGCGAAAGGGATGACATTGCCGTCCGGCATCGACCCCGCGAAACTATGTCGCATCCGGGAGCGCGAGCGGGAAAACTTCGCCGCCCGCACACCGCGTTCGGCGGCATTGCTGGCACGCGCCCGTCATTCGATGCCGAACGGCGTTCCCATGAGCTGGATGGCGGGGCTTTACGACCATGCGCCGATCTTCGTGACGGGAGGCCAGGGCGCTTGGTTCGAGGATGTGGACGGCCACCGCTATCTCGATTTCAATCAGGCGGACCTCGCCGCGAGCCTCGGATTCGCGCCGCCGGCCGTCACCGAGGCGGTGCAGCGCCGGGCGGCGCAGGGCACATCCTTCCTGCTGCCGATCGAGGATGGCGTCGTCGCCGCTGAGCTTTTGGCGGCGCGGACGGGAATGCCCTACTGGCAGTTCACCGGCTCGGCCTCCAATTCCAACACCGAGGCGATCCGGATCGCCCGCGTGGCGACCGGCCGAGAACGGATTCTTCTCTTCGACGGGAAATATCACGGCCATATCGACGAAACATTGGTCGTCGAGGCGGATGGACAGCTCAAATCCGACGGGCTGGGATTGCCACGCTCCGCGTCCAATACCACAGGGATTATTCCCTTCAATGACTTGGCGGCGCTTGAACGCGCCTTGGCGGCCGGCGATATCGCCTGCCTGATCGCCGAACCGATGCTGACCAATGTCAACATCGTGTTTCCGGATGAAGGCTTCTGGACTCAGGCTCGGGAGCTCGTCCATCGCGCCGGCGCACTGCTCATCATCGACGAAGCGCATACCCATTCCTTCGCCTATGGCGGCCTGACACGTGCGTGGAAGCTTCAGCCCGACATCATGGTCGTCGGCAAAGGAATCGGTTCTGGTATCGCCTTCGGCGCCTATGGCATGACTGCCGCCATCGCCGATCTCTGCATCCGCTATCTCAATTCCAATGTTGCCGTACCTGACGGCCTGGCCCTCGGCGGCACGACCTATGCCAGTGCCCTGGCGCTTTCCGCGGCCCGCGCGGCGCTCGAATCCCTGACGGTCGCGGTCTATGCGCGAACGGCGGAATTGGGCGCCCGGCTGGGTTCGGGGCTCGAGGATATCTTCCGCCGCCATGATCTCGATTGGCGCGCGCCGCATATCGGCGGCCGCGCCGGCTGGGTGACGGAGCCGACCCTGCCGCGCAATGCCGCCGAAGCCTACCGTTCCCTCGACCGCGAATTCGTCGAGACCCGGCGGCTCTTCATGCTCAATCGCGGCATCTGGGAGGCGATCCGCTCCGCCGGACCCGCGATTTCCTTCGCCCATGAGAGGATCGATGTCGACCGGTATCTGGAGGTCGCGGAGAACTTCCTCTCGGACCTGCGCGGAAATTAAGCGGGCAGGCGATCCGGCAATTCGATCGCGAAACGCGCGCCGCGGCTGCCGCTTTCGGCCAGCATCAAATCGCCGCCCTGTACCCGCGCCAATTCCCGGGCGATGGCGAGGCCGAGACCCGATCCCCCTGCCCGCGCCGAACCCCGGAACGGGCGGAACAGGTTCTCGACCGCCTTGGGCGGCAGGCCCGGCCCGTCATCCTGGATCTCGATCTCGACCTTGCCGTTGACCCGGCCGGCCCTGATGGTGACGTGTTTGGCGCCCATCTGCAGCGCGTTCTCGCCGAGATTGCGGATCACCCGGAACATCTGCCCCCGATCCGCCACGATCGGGAAGGCCTGGTCCATTTCCGTCGTCAACGCCTTGTCCTCGCTCAAATGCCGGCCGAGGCTTTCCTTCACCTCGGCGCAGAGCTCGTCGAGAGCGAAGCGCGTCAGTTCGGGGCGCGGCGGCCCCTCCCGGGTGAAATTCAGCGTGTCGGAACAGAGATCGACGGCGCGATCCAGCGCCTTCACCAGAGCGGGTGCCGCCTTGTGCACGTCGGGATCGCCGCTGCCGATCAGGCGATCCGCCACCAGCCGCGCGGTCGAGAGGATGCCGCGCAGATCGTGGTTGATCTTGTTGACCGCGGTGCCGAGCGCCGCAAGCCGTTCCTTCTGCTTCAGCGCGCGGAGCACTTCCCGGCGCATCAGGCTGAATTCGCGCTCGGCGACGCCGATTTCGTCGCTCCGGCGCAACACGCGTCCTTCGGGGATCGGCGCTTCCGGCTCGCTGCGGAATCGCACCATTTCATTGGTCATCCGCCGCATCGGCCGGACGATCAGCCATTGCAGCGCCAGGAAGATCAAAGTGGCGGTGATCAGCGATATGACGATGGAAAGGCCGAGCACCCGCCAGGAATAGTCGACCATCGCGGCATGCAAGGGCTGCTCGTCCAGCACCACCTCCACCACGGTATCCGGTGCGCGCGGCGAATGGCCAAGCACCCGCAACACGCGATTCTTGGAATGAATGAGCGTGCTGAAAGCATCCGGAATCAGCCGCATCAGATTGTGATTGTCGAGGTCGATGGTCTCATCGATCACGAGCTGGGCGGTGGCGCCCCGGAGCATCAGATTCTTGCCATCCGGGGTGTGCAGCGCCACCAGGCGGGCGCCGGCATGCTGCAGAAGGGTGAGTTCGAGCTGCGGGTCGATCATGTAATCCGGCGTGGCCTCGAGCGCCAGAGTGGCCAGATGACCGCTGGCGAGCTTCTCCGTGAGCCAGTCGAGCCGATAGCGCGCGACGGAGGGCGCGTAGATCAGCACTTCGCTCAACATCACGAAAAGCACGGTCAGCGCCAGAACGCGGGCGGAGAGGCCGCGCCCGAAAGCCGGGAGTTCGATCCTGCTGGCGGTTCGCCCGGCCGGCAGGTCCGCTATCCCCTCCGGAACCTCCGGTCCCGCAGCGTCCTTTCCTGGGAGGGTAAGGCCTTGATCCGATGCCATGGCGCTCCGATTGCTCATCCGTCCCCCGCGAGGAACCGGGTTTCACATTTTCTCGTCAAGGTCAGTACGGTATCCGCCAGTGAAATAAGGCGGTGACACGGCAAAACGACAATAGTCAATAGCTTCAGTGCGGGATTGCCTTATTTTCTCAAAGGTTTAACCTTGAAGCTGCGCGAAAGCTCCGGCACAGATCGTCGATTCTTCGCCCAGTTGCTGGTCCGGGCCGCCTGTCCGCGGCGCCCTACATTGACTCGCTTGAGGGGTTTCTTTATACACCCCGCGCAATTGTCAACTCGCTGAATTTCGCGGAGATTTATCGTGAAGCGCACCTATCAGCCATCGAAACTGGTCCGCGCCCGCCGCCATGGGTTCCGGTCGCGCATGGCGACTGTCGGCGGCCGCAAGGTCCTGTCGTCGCGCCGCGCCAAAGGGCGCAAGCGCCTCAGCGCTTAAGCCTGAGTGCTTAAGGATGGACTCTCGAAGGATCAATCCGTCGGCCGCCTGAAACGGCGTGCCGACTTCTTACGTGTGGCTGCGGCCCGCCGTAAATGGGCCGCCCCCGGCCTCATCCTCCAAGTCTGCCCCCAGCAGGAGCCGCTGCAACCGGATCTGCTGCCGGTTCGTATCGGCTTCACCGCCAGCCGGAAGGTCGGCAACGCCGTGAAGCGCAATCGCGCGCGCCGGCGGCTGAAGGCGCTTGCCGGCGAGATTCTGCCGCGCATGGCCAAACCCGGTTTCGATCTGGTCCTGATCGCGCGGCCCGCCACCATCGACCGGCCTTTCGAAGCGCTGCGCCAGGACCTTGTCCAGAGCCTGAAGCGCACCCAGGTTGTCCGTACCTACACGGCTCAGGCCAAGGCCGGCGGGGGACCGCTTTGATGCCGGACGCCATGTTCAACACGCTGTCAGGCATCGCCGTCGCGCCGATCCGCGCTTATCAATGGCTGATCTCGCCGCTGCTGCCGGCCAGTTGCCGATACCAGCCGACCTGTTCCGCCTATGCGATCGAGGCGCTGCAACGACATGGGCCGCTGAATGGTCTCATGATAGCCGTCAAGCGCCTGATGCGGTGCCATCCCTGGGGCGGCAGCGGCTATGACCCGGTTCCGGGCGCCCCGATACGGTGCGACCACGACCATCACTCCGCCCATTGCAACGCCATCGCCCAACGCTGATCAATCCAGAATCACGATTCCCCCCGACCGGATTTCCATGCAAAACAATAAGAATCTCATCCTCTTCATTGCCATATCCGCCGCGATATTCCTCGGCTGGCAATTTTTTTACATCGTGCCGCATCAGCGGCAGCAGGCCTTGCAGCACCAGCAAGAGGCGGCACAGCAAGCCACGCAGACACCGGGAACTGCCAACCAGGGAACTTCCGGCAGCGCGGCGCCGGCCTCGACAGCGCCGACACAGGTGATCAAAACCCGGGAAGAGGCGCTCGCCGAAAGCCCGCGGGTTTCGATCGACACGCAGCGGCTCTCCGGCTCCATCGCCTTGAAGGGCGGCCGGCTCGACGATCTCGTGCTGAAAGATTATCGCGAGACCGTGGACCCCAACAGTTCGCAAGTGGTGCTGCTGGCACCATCCGGAACCGCACATGCCTATTTCAGCGAGGTCGGGTTCACGACCGCGGATGCCGGCGTGAAGGTCCCGGCTTCGGACACCGTCTGGCAGACGAGCGACAAGATGCTTTCGTCCAGCCATCCGGTGACACTCACCTGGGATAACGGCGCCGGGCTGATCTTCAAGCGCGTCTTCGCGGTTGACGACAACTACATGTTCACGGTCACCCAATCCGTGGACAACAAAGGCACGACGTCGGTCAAGCTGGTGCCCTATGCGCGCGTGCGCCGCGTGGGAACGCCTTTGAACGTCAGCCAGAGCTATGTGCTGTTCGAGGGCCTGATCGGTCGCGTCGGCGACACGGTCACAGAAGAGAAATACAGCGGTCTGCGGAGCGAGGCCGAGAAGGGCGATGCACCGACGACGGTGGATTCGCAGGGCACCGGCGGCTGGCTCGGCGTCAGCGACAAGTATTGGCTGGTGACCCAGATCGCGCCCAAGACGGAGTCGATCTCGACGCATTTCTTCTATCAGCAGCAGGATGACTCCTATCAGGCCGATTACACCGGCCAGAGCCATGAGGTGGCGCCGGGCGCGCGCCTCAGCCTCGAAAGCCGGACCTTCGCCGGCGCCAAGGTGGTCAGCCTGTTGCGCGACTACGCCGATAATCTCCAGATCACGCATTTCGAACGCGCGGTGGATTTCGGCTACTTCTGGTTCTTCACCGAACCGCTGCAATGGTTCCTGGACAAGGTCTATCATACGATCGGCAATTTCGGCATCGCCATCCTGTGCCTGACCGTGCTGGTGAAGCTCGCCATGTTCCCCTTGGCGAACAAGTCCTACACCTCGATGAGCAAGATGAAGACCCTGCAGCCCCATATGACGGCGCTGAAGGAGAAATACGGCGACGACAAGGCCAAGATCCAGCAGGAGATGATGGCGCTGTACAAGCGCGAGAAGGTCAATCCCGCCGCCGGCTGTCTGCCGATGTTCGTTCAGATTCCGGTCTTCTATTCGCTCTATAAGGTGTTCTACGTCACCATCGAGATGCGGCACGCGCCGTTCTTCGGCTGGATCAAGGATCTTTCCGAGAAGGATCCGACCACGGCGCTCAACCTCTTCGGCCTCATCCCCTGGAACCCGGACCTCTATCTGCATGTTCCGATGATCGGCGGCCTCATCGGGTATCTCAGCATCGGCGTCTGGCCGCTGGTGATGGGCCTCACCATGTTTCTGCAGATGCGCCTCAACCCGACGCCGCCGGATCCCGTGCAGGCGAAGATGTTCATGATCATGCCGTTCTTCTTCACCTTCATGCTCGGTCACTTCGCCGCCGGACTGGTGATCTACTGGGCCTGGAACAACACGCTCTCCATCCTTCAGCAGCGCTTCATCATGTGGAAGCTGGAGAAGGCGAAGCAGTTGAAGAAGGCCTGAGGCGTGGACCGGCCGCCGCCCGAGCGC
>DASYDA010000197.1:0-6034 GCA_036499865.1 Dongiaceae bacterium
CAGCTTGGCGAAGCGGTCCAGTGCGGCATCGAAGGGCGTGTATTCATGGGTGATGTCCTGCTTCCAGGAGCGATAGCCCTTCTCGAGACGCAGCGAATCCATGGCATACATGCCGAAATCGCGGATGCCCAGCGGCTCGCCAGCCTTCCAGATCGCATTGTAGACATGGACCAGATCGGCCATGGAAACATGCAATTCCCAGCCCAGCTCGCCCACGTAATTCACGCGCAGCGCCAGCACCTTCCGGCCGGTGACCGTGATCTCCTGGGCACTCGGCCAGGGAAAGGCGGCGTTGGAAAGATCGGCATCGGTGATCTTGGCGAGAAGCTCGCGGCTCTTCGGCCCCGCGAGCACCAGCGACGAGCCCTTGTCGCTCGCTTCTTCCAGCGTGACCGAGCCGTCGGAAGGCAGATGCGCCTTCAGCCAGTCGGTGTCGTGCCACAGCGCCGAGCCCGCCGAGAGCAGGTAGAAGCGATCCGGCGCCATGCGGGTGATGGTGAATTCCGAGAGGATCGTGCCGCGTTCGGTCAGCGCATAGGCCAAGCTCACGCGGCCCAATTTCGGCAGGTTGCCGCAGATGATTTTATTCAGCCAGGCCTCGGCGCCGGGACCGGAGGCCCAGTATTTGGTGAAGCCGCCGAGATCCATGATGCCGACACGTTCATTGACCGCCTTGCATTCCTCGGCGACCGCCGGGAACCAGGCCATCTCGGCGCGGTGAAAGGAGAGCTTCTGCTCGGCCTCCTTGGGGTTGCGCGGGAAGAAGGCCGCGCGCTCCCAGCCGCCGCGCGCGCCGAAGAAGGCGCCCTTGGCTTTCAGCGTGTCGTAGAGCGAAGTCTTGAAGCGCACGCGGCCGGCGGGGCGCTCCTCCACCGGGAAGGCGATCGCATATTCGTGCTGATAGAGCTCGATCGCCTTGTCATGGGTGTAGGTCTGGTCGGCATAGTCGCCGTAGCGCCGGTGGTCGAAGCCCCAGAGATCCCATTCCGGCTGACCATAGGCGATGTATTCCGCCATGGTCTTGCCCGCACCCCCCGCTTGGCTGATGCCGAAGCTGAAGGTGTTGCAGTTGTAGAAGTTCCTGAGGCCGTGTTGCGGGCCGATATAAGGATTGCCGTCCGGCGAATAGGGGATCGGGCCGTTGATCACCTTCTGCACGCCGACCGAGCCCAGCACCGGCACCCGCTCCACCGCTTTCTCGATGTAGTGCTCGAGGCGGTCGAGATCGTCGGGGTAGAGCTGGAAGGCGAATTCCTCGGGAATGCCGTCGAGCCAGCTTGCCTTGCAGTTCCACTCATAGGGGCCGAGGATCAGCCCGTCGCGTTCCTGGCGCAGATAATAGGAGACATCGGGGTCGCGCAGCAGCGGCAGCTTCGACTTCAGCGCCGCGATTTCCGGGATCATCTCGGTCATCAAGTACTGGTGCTGCATGGCGACGGTGGGGAGCTGATGCCCCGCCATTTCCGCCACCTCACCGGCGCGATAGCCGCCGGCATTGACCACGATCTCGGCGGTCACCTTGCCATTCTTGGTGTCGAGTTCCCATTCGCCGTTCGGCTTCTGGCGGATCGCCGTCACCGGATTGAAGCGCTGGACGCGCGCGCCCTTATCCTTGGCGCCTTTGGCGAAGGCCTGGGTCAGCTGCGAGGGATCGATGTCGCCGTCGAACGGGTCCCAGAGCCCGCCGATCACGTCGTCGAGCTCGATCAGCGGATAGCGGTCCTTGATCTCATTGGGGCCGATCAGCTCGAAATCGATGTCCTGGGCGCGCGCCATGGAACGCACATGCCCGTATTCCTCCATCCGCGCCCTGTTGTTGGCGAGCCGGATCGAGCCGGTGACGTGGTAGTTGATCGGGTAGTCGACCTCCTGCCCCAGCCGCGCATAGAGCTTGCTGGTGTAGCGCTGGAACTTGATCACGTTCCAGGAGGTCGAATAGTTCGGCACATTGCCGGCGGCATGCCAGGTGGAGCCGGAAGCCAGCTCGTCGCGATCGATCAGCAGGCAATCGGTCCAGCCGAGTTGCGCCAGATGATAGAGCACGCTGGTCCCGACCGCGCCGCCCCCGATGATCACAACCCGCGCATGTTCCGGCATTTGTCTCGTCCTTAACTCGATTCTGTCTGCGGGACCGCGCTAGCGGCGCCCCCACCCTAACCCTCCCCCTAAAGGGAGGAGGGGATCGGATAGATCGTGCCCTTCAATTTCTCGTAACCCTCTTCCCCCTCCCCCTTCAGGGGGAGGGCCGGGGTGGGGGCGTGGAGCATCGGTCTATCGGAAATTCCCCAAACCTTACTTCGGCGCCGGCTGCATATCTTCCTTCGGCAGGCGGACCGGCAGCTTCGCGCGGATTGCGTCATCGACCGCGTCGGAAACATGGCGCGGATAGTGCTTCGCCAGGATCGACTTGGTCTGCTTGATCGCGCGGTCGAGAATCGTCGGGCGGCCCTGCTCCACCCAATCCTTGGGATTCGAGCGGTCGCCGATCAGCGGATAGACATATTCCGACTGCATGCGATTGAGCGTCTGCTCCGAACCCAGGAAATGACCGGGGCCGCTGAGGCAAGTCTGGCGGATGGTCTCCAGCGAGAGCGATTCGTCGGTGACCTCGATGCCCTTGATGGTGCGCTGCGCGGCGCCGATGATGTCGTTGTCGATCAGCAGGCTTTCCAGGGAGAAGCCCAGGAGGCTCGCCTGCATGCCGGCCGATTCATAGATGAGATTGGCGCCGGCATTGCCGACCAAAGCGTGGTTATAGGCCTTCTCGTAACCCGATTGCGCATCGGGCATCTTCGCATCGGTCATGCCCGAAGCGGTGCCGCCGGTGAGATTGTAGAATTGCGCCAATTGCGCGGAAGCCGCCGAGAGCAGAGCCTGTTCCGGGCTGCCGCCGGACATGGCGCCGGTGCGGAGATCGGAGACGAAGCACCAGGTGCCGAAGATCGCTGGATGCCCCGGCTTGATCGAATTCACATAGACAAGGCCGGCGAGGCATTCCGCGACTTCCTGCGCGATGGCCCCCGCCAGCGCCGCCGGCGCGGTGGCGCCCGCCTGCCCCGCCGAGAGCAGCAGCACCGGCATGCCGCCATGCACCGCGAGTTCCAGGCAGCCGCAGGCGTCCTGGGCGAATTTCAGCGGCGGCACCACGAAGCAGTTCGACTGGCTGACAAAGGGGCGCGCCCGCCACTTGTCCTCGCCGCCCGCGATCATGTGCAGCATTTCGAGGGACTTCTTCAGATGATCCTGGTGCACCCAGCTCGATCCGACATGCTTGGTGGTGCCCATCACCGAGGCGTAGCAGGTGTTGAAATCCATCTCCATGGGATCCGGCAGTTCGCGGCAGACCACCGAGCGCTGGAAAAAATGGATGTTGTCCAGCGTATCGACCATGCGGGCGATGTCGTAGAGGTCCTTGGTGGTGGATTCGCGATATTCGCCGGTGATCGGATCGACGATATGCACCGCCGCACCCGCGGTGCCGTAATAGACGCGCTTGCCCCAGGGCTCCATGTCGTGCTGCGGGTCCTGGCCGTGGAGCGGAAAATTCCGCGCCACCTTCGCCAGGGTGTCCTCGACCAGAGCGCGCGGGAAAACCAGCCGGCCCTTATCGGTCAGCTTCGCACCGGCCTTGGTCATGTATTCGATCCCGGTCGGGATCGCATCGGCGATGCCGATCTGTTCCAGGATATCGAGCGCGGTGTGGTGGATCTTCAGGATGTCGGCATCGCTCAGCGGCTTGTAGCGGCCGCCATCCATGCCGGGGCGGATCGGCCGCTCGTTCTGCGGCAAAGGCGCCGCACGCAGCGCCCGGCGCGCTTCGCGGCCGCCGCGCCGTGCCCCGGTCTCGGGGTGGGTGGCCTCGGTTTGAACTGTGCTCATGATGGAAAGCCCCGCTCTGGGAAAGTTTCAGCGATTTTCATGGGTTAACCGCCAGTCCGCAAGCGAGGCTTTTTCATAGATTGATGAATTAGATTCATGTTAGAAAAGATCATGGCGAAACGCCCGCTCCCCTCCCTCACCGCCTTGCGCAGCTTCGAGGCGGCGGCCCGGCATGGCAGCTTCCGCCGCGCCGCCGAGGAATTGGGCATCACCCAGTCCGCCATCAGCCATCAGATCGCCGCTCTGGAGGACACGCTGAAGGTGGCGCTGTTCCGGCGCATCTCCCGCGGCATCGAACTCTCGGAAGCCGGGGCGCAGTTCTATCCCTATCTCCGCGACGGCTTCGACCGCATCGCCCAGGGCGCCGCTTTGGTCAGCCGCGCGGAACTGGGCGGCGATCTGACGGTGCAGGTCTATGTAACGGTGGCGGTGCGCTGGCTGATCCCGCGCCTGCATGGCTTCCAGGCCCGGCACCCCGATATCCTGGTGCGCTTCCACACCCGCGACTTCCATTGGGAGTTCGATCCGGCGCTCTCGGATATCGGCATGATCTGCACGACCAAGCCAAACCATCCGGATCTCGCCTATACCCATCTCTTCGATGCGCGCCTCGTCCCCATCTGCGCACCCGGCGTGGCCCTGGCCGGCATGGGCCTGCGCCAGCCCGCCGATCTGGTGAACCACGCGCTGCTGCAGGTCTATACCGCGATCGAGGATTGGCATGTCTGGCTGGACGCGGCCGGCATCCCGCAATTGAAAGGCCGCTCGGCGGCGAAATTCGATTCCTACCTGCTCGCCATCGAGGCCGCCATCGACGGCCAGGGTATCGCTTTGGTGCCGCATTTCCTGGCGGCACCCGACTTGAAGAGCGGACGTCTCGTGCAGCCCTTCGCGATCGACGTGCAGCAGCCGGCGCGGTGGTATCTCACCTGCCTCAAGGAACGTGCCGAGGAGCCGCGCCTTCGCATGTTCCGTGACTGGCTGATCGATTTGATCGCGGAGGATCCCGCCCTCTCGCCCAACCTTGCTGCATCGTCATTGCCTGGGTCATTGCCGAGCTTGACCCGGCAATCCGCGTAAGGCCAAGCTCCGCGCGTGACGGCTTTCAGGGGGCGGCATCATGACCATCGGCGTGGGCGGCAAGAGCGAGGCGGAAGCGCTGGCGATGCTTTCCGATATGACGGCGGGCGTCCAGCCGATCGGCGAAGCCGAATACCGGCAGCGCATCGCCAAGGCGCAGGCCGCTATGAAGGCGAAGGGCATCGCCGCGATCACGCTCAATCCCGGCAGCAATCTCGCTTATTTCACCGGCATGCGCTGGCATCCCAGCGAGCGGATGGTGGCCGCAATCCTGCCGGCGACCGGCGATGTGCAATACATCGCGCCGAAATTCGAGGAAGGCACGCTCAAGGACAACATGGTCATCGAGGGCGCGGTGCAGTGCTGGCAGGAGCATGAGAGCCCTTATGCCCTGCTGTTGCGCATGCTGGAGCCGATGGGCGGCCGGGCGCGCTACGGCCTCTGCGAGAGCACGCCCTTCTTCATGTTCGACGAAATCCGCAAGCTCGGCGCCAATTACGATTTCATCAATGCCGCCGAAGTGACCCGGCATTGCCGCGCCACCAAGTCGCCCGCCGAGATCGCGCTGATGCAGCGCGCGAAAAACATGACGCTGGAAGTGCAGAAGGCCGCCGCCGCGATCCTGCGCGAGGGCATCGGCACCACCGAGGTCGAGGCCTTCATTGCCAAGGCACATCGCAAAGTCGGGGCGCCGGGTTCCACCTTCTGCATCGTGCTGTTCGGCGTGGCGACATCCTTCCCGCATGGCGTGAAGGACCCGCAGATCCTGAAGCAAGGCGACATGGTGTTGATCGATACCGGCTGCCGGGTGGAAAATTATCTCTCCGACATCACCCGCACCTATGTCTTCGGCGAGCCCGACGACCGCCAGCGCAAGTTCCGGGATATCGAGAAGGAAATGCAAGCTGCAGCCTTCGCCGCGGCCAAGCTCGGCGCCGCGTGCGGCGAGCCGGACCGTGCCGCGCGCCGCGTTCTGATCAAGCACGGCCTCGGCCCGGATTACAAGCTGCCCGGCCTGCCGCACCGCACCGGCCACGGCATCGGCCTTGATGTCCATGAGTGGCCCTATCTCGTC
>DASYDA010000198.1:0-5931 GCA_036499865.1 Dongiaceae bacterium
TCGATCAGCAGTTTGTCCGTCGGGCTGGTGACCTGCGCGGTGTCCCAACGGGTATCGCTGGGAAGGTCGCCGGTTTCGGCATAGAGCGCCTTCAATCGCTCCGGCGTGTGCAGGAAGGCGAGGAAATTGCCGGCGAGCTCCTTGTTCGCGGCGAACTTGGTGACCTGGAAGCCCGGCGTATCCGAATACATGATGCCGACATCGCCGCCAGAGCCGAAGACCGGCACCTTCATCACACCGATATCGCCACCGGATTTGCTCATGTCGATGATCATCTGCTGGAAGCCCGGCGCGCCGAACACCATCGCCGCCTTGCCCTGCTGGAAGCGAGCCAACCCATCGGCGAAGTTGATCGAGGTGGTGTCGTTGTTGAAGTAAGGCTTCAACTCGACCATCTTATTGATCCAGGACTTCCATTTATCCGATTTGAAGTCGCCGTCGAGCACCATCTGCAGCAATTCGGGGATGGTATAGACTTGCGACTGCAGCGCGACCGCGACCATTTCGCCGCCGAAGCCGTCTTTCAACCCGACCGCGAACGGCGTGATTCCCGCCTGCTTCAGCTTCTGTGCATCGGCAATGAGGTCTTCCCATTTCGCCGGAGGATTGTCCGGATCGAGACCGGCCTTCTTGAACAAGGCCTTGTTGTAGACGATGGGGTAGAGACGCACCTCGAAGGGATAGACCCAGGTCTTGCCGGACCAGCGCGTCGCCTCGATCGCGGGCACGGCCTTGAGATCGTCCGCGCTCAAGACTTCCTCATTGGGCACCACGCAGCCGGGCCAAACCTGCTCCAGCGACCAGGTGCCGGCCCAGTTGTACCAGATGTCCGGTCCGCTGCCGCCCTTGCAGGCGGTCGCCTGGGTCGTCGTGTAGGTGTCGGTGGATTGCAGCACCGCCTTCACGGTGACGTTGGGATGCAGTTTCTCATAGGCGGCGATGTTTTCCTGCATCCAGGCTTCGATGCCGGGCACTTCCTGATTGCCCAGCCACCACAAGGTCAAAGTAGACTTGCCGGCGGCGGATGGGTCATAGGCGCTGCCGAGCCCGTCGGCGTTCGCCAGGCTGGTTCCGCCGACCAGAGCCGCCGTCATGGCGGCTCCGGCCAACAGCCTTTTTAATTTCTTCATGTAACCCTCCCTCTTTCGTTGTTGTCGATTGAAAATACCGTCATCCCTTGACGCCGCCCGCCGTCAGCCCGCGGATGAAAAACCGTTGACCGGCGAGATAGAGCAGCAGCATGGGAAGCGTCGCCCAGAGCATACCGGCCATGACCACCGGCACATCGATGCGGTAACGCGAATTGAAAACGGTAAGACCCACCATCAGGGTCCGCAGGCTGTCGTCCTGCAGGAACACGATGGCGATCAGCAATTCGTTCCAGACCCAGAGCGCTTGCACCGTCACCACGGTCGCCAAAGCGGGGCCGGAGAGCGGCAGCACGATCGCCCAGAATATCCGCCAGCTTCCGGCGCCATCCATGCGCGCGGCTTCCATCAGCGAAGGCGGAATGGTGACGAAAAAACTCGCCAAGAGGAAAGTGGAGAACGGCAGCAGCAATCCGACATAGATGGCGATGACCGCCTGATAGGTATTGAGCTGATGCAGCCCGGAAACGATCTGGAAAAGCGGAATGACGAGAATGATCGGCGGCATCACCATCAGTGCGATCAGGATGCCGAGAATCGGCGCGCCAGGCCGCCATTTCATCAGGCTGATCGGATAAGCCGCCAGGGCCGCGAGCGCCGTGGACAGGATCACCGATCCCACGGTGACGATCAGCGAATTTCCGACCCAGCGATAGAGCTCGCCGCCGGCGATGGATTGCGCGAGGGTGTCCAGCACCGGCGCATGCGGCGGCCCGAACGGATTGACGATGAATTCATCGGGCGTCTTCAGCGAAGAAACCACCATGAAATAGATCGGCACCAGTGCGAGCGCGGTGAAGGCGATCAGAACGCCATGGCGCAGCGCGCTCGCGGAAAGACGGCGAAGCCTGATCGCAGTGATATTAGTCGCTGTCATAGGCCGCCAACCTTTGTGTCAGCCACATCCGCAAGCCGAGCAGCAGCGAGACGATGACCAGCAAGAAGAGCCCGGCCGCGGCGCCGACGCCGATCTGACCGTTCTGGAAGACCTGCTGATAGATATAATATTCGGTGACGACGGTGCTGTTCTGCGGACCGCCCAGCGTCATCACGTAGATATAGGAGAAGACCCAGGAGAGCATGTTGATCAGCTCGACGATGGCGTAGAAGGCCAGGGTCGGGACCAGCACCGGCACCGTGATGTGGCGCAGGACCTGCCACCAATTGGCGCCATCCACCCGCGCGGCTTCGAAATATTGTTCGCCGACGCTGCTCAATCGCGCCAGGCAGAGGATGATTCCGAAGCCGAGCTCCTTCCAGACGATGATCGCCATAATGGTCGGCATCGCCCAGGTGGTGCTGCCGAGCCAGTCCTTCGCCAGGGCATCGAGGCCGAGCGCATGCAGACCGCTGTTGAGCTGCCCCTGATATTGGAAGATGTAGCCGAAGACGACCCCGACCACGGGGATCGACAGGATGTAGGGGACGAACAGCAGGGAGCGGTAGACCTTCCAGAAGCGCGGCCGGTCGTGCAGCAATTGCGCAAGCGGAACGCCGAGGGCGAGCAGAACCGGCACACAGAGGAAGAGACGCAGGTTGTTGGAAAGCGCGTCGAGGAACAGCGAATCCGTCGCGACGTACTGGAAATTCCGCAAGCCGACGAAGCGAGTCGGGAGATAGATGGAGCGCCCCACATGCTCCACGCTGTAAGCGAAAAGACACAGGATCGGATAGCCGAAGGTCAGCCCGACCAAGGCGATCATGGGCAGCGAATAGATCCACGGAAGCCAACGATTGGATGGCAAGTCGTCTTCCCCTAGGCCGGCCGGAGGCGCCGCATTCAGCCGGCAGCAGAATTTCCCAGAACGATCACGTTTCTATTTACATGATATTTTGTCACTCCGGCCGGAACCCTGTCAATCGGCCGGGTTGCAGTACGGATAGTTGTAATTAACTGTTTTGGTTTAGTTTTCCATGTAGCTGTCGATGATAGGCGTAACACGTGGCGCTGGATAAAACTCCATTTATCATATTATTATGGAGGGTATTGAGACCTATCAGCCATTGAAGCGGGATTGCCGGAATGCCCAGAACGTCGCGGCCGGGAGATATCGCGCAAGGATCGGAATATCGAATGCGCGGCATTCATGGCCGCATCATCCAGTCGATCGGCGAAGCCATCATCGGCGGCCACTATCAGCCCGGCGCCCTGATCCCTCGGGAATCCGATCTCATCGCGCAATTCAGCGCCAGCCGCACTTCGGTGCGCGAGGCGATCAAGGTGCTGGCGGCGAAAGGTCTGGTCGAGACGCGCCAACGGGTCGGCACGAAGGTGCGCCCGGAAGCGCAGTGGAATCACTTCGATCCCGAGATCATCGCCTGGCGCCTGATCGGCGGCTTCAACGACAATTTCATCCGCGACCTGATCGAAGTGCGCCAGATCACCGAGCCTGCCGCGGCGCGGCTGGCGGCGAGCCGTGCGACTCTGACGGATATCGGCGCGCTTGAATCCGCATTGCGCGGGATGGAAGCCAGCCGCAACGATCCGGAAGGTTATGCCCGGGCGGATACATCCTTCCACATGCAGGTCTTCGTGGCCTCGCACAACAATCTGCTGGCGAGCATGTCCTTCACCATCCGGCAGATCCTCGAGGCGACCTTCAGGTTGCATCAAGCCCTGAAGGGCCCGAGCGCCACCGGGATCGATGAAGACATCGCCTTCCATCGCGCGGTGCTCGAGCAGATCAGCCGTGGGCAGCCGGAAGCGGCGGCCGAGGCCATGTCCGACGTGCTTGCCGCGGCCAAACGCGACCTGGTGCGTGCCCACCAGGAACACGAACGTCAGTTCAAGCCAAGCCGCCGCGCCGGATGAGGCGGCGGGGCTCGGCTCCGGCTAGGTTCCGTGAGCCAGCGGGTAGTGGCAGGTGTAGAGACGGCCATCCGGATCGGTGGTGATGGCCGGGGCCTCGGTGCGGCAGCGCTCGCGGACGAAGGGACAGCGGCCGTGGAATTCGCAGCCTGAGGGGCGGTCGAGCAGGCTCGGCACCTCGCCCTCCAGCGAGATGCGTTCCGGCTGTGCATCGGGATCCGGTTCGGGATTGGCGGAGAGTAGCGCCAAGCCATAAGGATGGCGCGGGCCGGCGAAGATGGCATCGGTCATCCCCACCTCCACGAAGCGGCCCAGATACATGATGGCCATGCGGTCCGCAACATGGCGCACGACATTCAGGTTGTGGGTGATGATCAGCATCGCGAGGCCGAGCGTTTCGCGAAGATCGTTGAGCAGGTTCAGGACCTCGCCCTGGACCGAGACATCGAGGCCGGCGGTCGGCTCATCGGCGATGACGAGCTTGGGCGAGAGCGCGATGGCGCGGGCGACGCCGACCCGCCGGGCCTGGCCGCCGCTCAATTGATGCGGCAGCCGGTCGGCCATGGCGCGCGGCAATCCCACCAGGCCCAGCAGCCGTTCGACCTCGGCGTCGAGATCGCGGTCGGCGAGGCCGTGGATGCGGAAGGGTTCGGCGAGCAGCGCCCGCACCGTGAGGCGAGGGCTGAGCGAGCCGACCGGATCCTGAAAGACCATGGCGATATCGCGATGCAGGCGCTTCTGATCGGCGCGTGTCAGGCCCAAGGTCGATTTCCCCTGGAACAGCACTTCGCCAGAGGCCGCCGGAGTCAATCCCACCAAGGCGCGGGCGAGCGTCGTCTTGCCGGAACCGGATTCGCCCACCAGAGCGAAAGTTTCTCCCGCGGCCAGGGTAAAGGAGGTGCCGGCCACGGCGGTGATGGCGTTCGATCGTCCCGTCACCAGGTTTGACAGCGATCGCCCGGTATTGAAGCGCACCACAAGATCGCGGACCTCCAGCAGCGCGCTCATGATGCGCTCTCCGACAGGGCTTCCTCGCGGCAGAGATAGCAGCGCGCGGCCCGGCCGGAACCCAGCGGATAGAAATCGGGCGGCGACTTACGACAGGGCTCGAAGACCGCCGGACAGCGATCGGCGAAGACGCAGCCCGGGGGCAGGTTCACGAGATCGGGCAGCTCGCCCGGTATGGTCGGCAGCCGGCGCGAGCGCTCGGCCACGCGCGCCGGATCGCAGGCGAGCAGGCGCTGGGTATAAGGATGGCGCGGATTGTGGAACACCGAGCGGATATCGCCGGTTTCCACCACTTCACCCGCATACATGACGCTCACCCGGTCGCAGAGCTCCGCGATCACGCCGAGATGATGGGAGACGAAGAGGATCGCGCAGCCGATCTCCCGCTGCAGTGTCTTCAGGAGCTCGATGGTGGTGAGTTCCAGCGTCGCATCCAGCGCCGTGGTGGGTTCATCGGCGATCAGGAGTGCGGGCTCGGCCATCAGCGCCATGGCGATGGCGATGCGCTGGCGCATGCCGCCGGAAAATTCGTGGGGATACTGGTTGAGGCGCCGCTCCGGATCCGGAAGCCGCACGCGGCGCAGCATCTCGACGGCGTGGGCCCGTTTCGCGGCCTGGCCGCCATCGCGGCGGTACTGGATATCGATCATCTGCCGGCCGATGGTGAGCACCGGATTGAGCGCCGTCATCGGGTCCTGGAACACGACCGAAATGCGGTCGCCCCGCAGCTTGCGCATCGATTCGGTGTCGAGCGCCAGGAGGTCGGTCCCGGCGAGCGCGATCCGGCCGCGCTCGACGCGGGCATTGGCGGGCATCAGCCGCAGGATCGCCTGGATGAGGCTCGATTTTCCACAGCCGCTTTCGCCGACGATGCCGACGATCTCACCCTGTGCCACCTCCAGGGAGACGTCGCGCAAAGCCCGCAGCACGCCACCCTCGGTGCGATAGGCGAGATCGAGATGCTCG
>DASYDA010000199.1:0-4254 GCA_036499865.1 Dongiaceae bacterium
GTCGGCATGCTCGTGCAGCTTCTGATCGTCATGAAGGGCCTGCCCCTCACCTATGGCAAGGACATGCAGGACGACAAGGCGCCGACCTTCGCCGCCACCGACACAATCGCCCTCGGCCTGGCGGCGGCGACCGGCATGGTGCGCGACCTCGTCGCCAATACCGAGCGGATGCGCGCGGCGACCGAGACCGGCTTCATCACCGCGACCGATCTTGCGGATTGGCTGGTGCGCAAGCTCGCCCTGCCCTTCCGCAATGCGCATCACGTGACCGGCGAGTTGGTCCGCCGCGCGGAAAGCCAAGGCATCAGTCTCGACAAGCTGCCGCTGGCGGAACTCCAGGCGGTCGAGCCCCGCATCACCGCAGACATCTATACGGTTTTATCCGCCGAACATTCGGCCGCCAGCCGCAAGAGCTTCGGCGGCACGGCGCCGGAGAACGTGCGAATAGCCGCCGCAGCAGCGAGGGAGCGCTTCTTATGATGAGGTCCAATGCTCGACGCGCCCTGGTGAGCGGAATCTCCCTGATGCTGGTCACCGCCGTTGCGATTGCCGCCTGCGGGAAGAAGGGGGATCCCATGCTCCCCGATGGGCAGAAGGATAGTTTTCCGAATAGCTATCCGCGATCGGCCGATCCGCAGACCGGCGTCTTCAGCAACTGAATCCCAGCCAATTGAAACTCCAGTCATTGAAATCCCGCCATTGAAACCCATGAACGCGTTTCATCACATCGACGGCGAATTGCACGCCGAAGGCGTTTCCCTGCGGCGCATCGCCGAAGCCGTGGGAACGCCCTTCTACGTCTATTCCTCAGCCGCCATCATCGATCGCTACCAGGCCTACGCCCAATCGCTCTCCGGTCTCAACGCCCGGATCTACTATTCCGTCAAAGCGAATTCCAATCAGGCGGTGATCGCCACTCTGGCCCGGCAAGGCGCAGGCGCCGATGTAGTCTCGGTGGGCGAGATGTACCGCGCGCTGAAGGCCGGCGTGGCGGCGAAGGACATCGTTTTCGCCGGTGTCGGCAAGACTCGGCCGGAGATGGCCGAGGCGCTGAAGGCCGGCATTCATCAGTTCAATGTCGAATCCCGCGGCGAGCTTTTCGCCCTGAACGAGGTGGCGGTCGGCCTCGGCAAGCGCGCGCCGGTGGCGCTGCGCATCAACCCCGATGTCGATGCCCTGACGCATGCCAAAATCTCCACCGGCAAGGCGGAGAACAAATTCGGCATCGACTATGCCCATGCGGCGGAAATCTATGCCGAGGCCGCGAAGCTTCCCGGCATCCAGATTCGCGGCATCGCCTGCCATATCGGTTCGCAATTGCTGGATCTGGCGCCTTACCGAGCCGCCTTCACCAAATTGGCGGAACTCACGCAGCAGCTTCGCAGATCCGGGCTTGAAGTCGCGCGGATCGATCTCGGCGGCGGGGTCGGGATCGCCTATCGCGGCGAGAAGCCCATCGCCATCGATGACTACACGCATGCGATCGCGGAGACCGTCGGCAATCTCGGTTGCGCGCTGGAGCTCGAACCAGGACGCAGCATCGTCGGCGATGCCGGGCTGCTGGTCGCCGAGGTGATCAACATCAAGGCCGGCGTCAGCCGCAAATTCGTGATCGTGGATGCCGCGATGAACGATCTCATCCGCCCCACCCTTTACGATGCCTATCACGAGATCGTCCCGGTCCGTCAGCCGGCCAATGACGCCCCGGTCGCGCGGGTCGATGTGGTTGGTCCGATCTGTGAAACCGGCGATCTTTTCGCCGAACAGCGCCCAATGCCGCCTTTGGCACCCGGCGACCTCGTCGCCTTCTGCACGGCAGGTGCTTATGGCGCCGTGATGTCCTCCACCTATAACAGTCGGCCGACGGTGCCTGAGGTGATGGTCAAAGGTGATGAATTTCAAATAGTTAAGCCCCGCCTCAGTTATGACACGATGATCGGACAGGATATTGTTCCGAACTGGCTTTGAGCTAAACTAGCTGTCAGATGGGCCAGCAGGAGCGGCCCAAGTAGAGTGACCCGCAGTGGAGCGGCATTGAACGATCGTCGGCGTTCCGTACTCGGATCGACCCCGCAGGCCCCGGCAGCTTCGGCTGGCGCCGCCGTGCCCCGGCGCGTTCATCTCTATGTTTCGCTCGCCTGGAGCTTGTTGTTCGGCGAGCGGTTGTTGGCGGCGCTTTGGCCGTCGATTCTGGTCGTCGCAGGCTTTCTCGCGGTGGCCCTGTTCGGCCTGCTTCGTCTCATTCCCGCCTGGCCGCAACTGATCGTCCTGATCCTGATCGCGGCGGGTTTCCTGGCGGCTTTATGGTCCGGCTTCCGGCATTTTCGCCTGCCCGGCTGGGCGGAAGCGGTGCGCCGGGTGGAACGCGACAGCGGGCTCGATCATCGCCCGATCACCCATCTCAACGATGCCCAGGCCAGCAACCTGGTCGATCCCGGAGCGACCGCGCTCTGGAAGCTCTATCGCACCAAACTGCTGGCTTCGATCGGTTCGCTCGCCGTGGCGCTGCCGCGCGGCACGCTGGTAAGCCGCGATCCCTGGGGCCTGCGGGTTCTTGCTCTTCTGGCACTGGTGATCGCCGGCTTCGCTGCGGGTGACAATTGGCAGCGCCGGCTGGTGCAGGCCGTGCATCCGAACTTCTCCGCTTTTGCGGAATCCGAGACCTCCAAGGTGGAAGCCTGGGTGACCCCGCCGGACTATACCCGCCTGGCGCCGATCAGCCTTTCCAGCGCCGTCCAGCAGAACGGGGATGGAAAGCCCATCCAGGTTCCGGCGGGCAGCAAGCTGCTCGCCCAGGCCGAGGGCGTCGGCGCGCATGCCAGTCTCTTTGCCAATGGAGAGAGCAAGGATTTCGAGACGCTGGATCCGATGACCCAGCGCATCGAAGGCAAGATCCTGTCCGGTAAGGAAATCGAGATTCGGGCCGACGGCCAAACGCTGGCCCATTGGCCGATCACCGTCGTGCCGGACCAGGCGCCGACCGTTGCCTTCGCGTCCAAGCCCACCGCCACCGAACGCGGGGTGCTGCGGCTGGACTATGCGGCAAAGGACGATTACGGCATCGCCAATGTCCGCGCCGTGATCAGCCTTCGCGATGAGACATTGGAGCTGAACCTGCCGCTGCCCCAGATCGATGGGCGCGACATCAAGGCGTTCAGCTATCAGGATCTGACCGCCCATCCCTGGTCGGGCCTCGATGTCGAGATGCGCCTCGTGGCGCGTGACGACCTCGGCCAGATCGGCGCCTCGGCGCCAATACCGGTAACCCTGCCCGAACGGAAGTTCTTCAATCCCGTCGCGCGCGCCATCATCGAACAGCGGAAGAAGCTGGTGCGCGATCCGGATTCCAAGGACTCCGTCTCGGAAGCCCTGCGCGGCATCGATGCCCAGCCGGAAGCCTTCGACGGGAATCTCTCGGTCTTCCTCGCGCTCAATCTCGCCTGGCGCCAGCTTTCCAACGAAGAGGTGAGCAAGGGCGACATCGCCTCGGTCGTGCAGTTGCTCTGGGATACCGCGCTGGCGCTCGAAGACGGCGGCACATCGATCGCGATGCGCGAGTTGCGCGACCTGCAGCGGCAACTTCAGGAGGCGCTCGACCGGGGCGCCAGCCAGGAAGAGATCGCGCGGCTGATGAACCAGCTCCAGGAGGCGATGAACAAATATCTGCAATCGCTCCAGGAAGCGATGCAGCAGGCGATGAAGAACGGCGCCCCGATGCAGCAGTTGTCGCCGAACGCCATGAAGCTTTCGCAGCAGGACCTCAATCAGATGCTGAACGAAGCGCGCCGCATGGCTCAGAGCGGATCGCGCGATTCGGCGCAGCAGATGCTCAACCGCCTCCAGCAGATGCTGGAAAATCTGCAGGCCGGCATACCGATGCCGAACCGGCAGGGCAATCAAGCGCAGCAGATGCTGAACGATCTCGGTCGGATGATGCAGCGCCAGCAGGATCTGCTGCAGCAGAGCTTCCAACTGCAGCGCGGCCAGCAATCCGGTCAGGGCCAGCCGGGTGAAGATCAGCAGGGACAAGGGCAAGGACAGGGTCAAGGCAATCAATCCGGCGCCGGGCACGACCAGGCGGGCCAGCAGGATCTTTTGCGACAGGATCTCGGGCAATTGATGCGCCAGTTCGGCAACATGACCGGCGATCTGCCGCAAGGCATGGGGCAGGCCGAGCAGTCGATGCGCCAGGCCGTCGAGGCGTTGAACGGCAGCAATTTCGATCGCGCCACCGAGGCGCAGAACCAGGCGCTG
>DASYDA010000200.1:0-26199 GCA_036499865.1 Dongiaceae bacterium
CATCATCCTCTCCTTCCCGGCCATCGTCCTTTACATCATCGTGATCATGCGGCTCGGCCCTTCGGCCTTCAACATCATCCTCGCCGTGATTTTCGTCGCATCGCCCCAGGTCGCGCGCATCGTGCGCGGCATCACGCTGGAACTGCGCGAACAGGATTATGTCGCCGCCGCGAAGATGCGCGGCGAATCCGCTTTCTACATCATGGTTGCGGAAATCCTGCCGAACGCGCGCGGACCGCTGATCGTGGATGCCTGCTTGCGCATGGGCTACACCACCATCACCATCGGCGTGCTCGGTTTCCTCGGCTTGGGCCTGCCGCCGCCGGATCCCGATTGGGGTGGCATGGTGAAAGACACCTATGCCATGATGACCATCTATCCGCATATGTCGCTGTTCCCGGCCGGCTCCATCACATCGCTGGTGGTGGGGTTCAGCCTGCTGGCCGACGGCATCCGGGAAATCGGCATGCGGGATTGATCCTTACAGAATTGATTCCTTTGGCGAGGGTGACGGAATGACCGCATCGGCCGTATATCAATTACAGGATGGGAAAGCCGGATCGGCGCCGAAATCCGGCCGCGGCAAGCCGATCCTTGAGCTGCGCAACGTCGCGATCTCCTACATGGTCCGCGCCGGCGAGCTGCGCGTGGTGCCGGATGTCAGCCTCACGCTGCATGAAGGCGAGGCGCTGGGCGTGGTCGGGGAATCCGGCTGCGGCAAGTCCACCTTGGCTTATGCGATCATGCGCTATCTGGGCGGCGCCGGCCGGCTCTCCGGCGGCCTGGTGCTGTTCGAAGGTCGCGACATGGCCAAGATGTCGGAGGCGGAACTGCGCGCGATCCGCGGCAACCGCATGGCCATGGTTTATCAAGACCCGATGAGCAGCCTCAACCCGACCATCCCGATCGGTCGGCAGCTCATGGAAGTGCCGATGATCCATTTGGGCGCCAACGACGCCGAGGCCAAGCGGCGCGCCATCGACATGCTGCGCGAGGTGAAGCTGCCGGATCCGGAGACCATGTTCCGCCGCTATCCTCACCAGCTTTCCGGCGGCCAGCAGCAGCGCGTGGTGATCGCCATGGCGCTGATGGCGGAGCCGAGCCTTTTGGTGATGGATGAACCCACCACCGGCCTCGATGTCACCGTCGAGGCCGCGGTACTCGATCTCGTCGCCACGCTCCGGCGGAAACACAACACCGCGATCGTCTTCATCAG
This sequence comes from Dongiaceae bacterium, assembly GCA_036499865.1. Lineage (GTDB taxonomy): Bacteria > Pseudomonadota > Alphaproteobacteria > Dongiales > Dongiaceae > Dongia. Next base: position 1,217 of record DASYDA010000200.1, read on the forward strand.
CCACAACCTCGGAACCGTGGTCCGCATCTGCGACCGGATCGGCGTCATGTATGCCGGCGAACTCGTCGAAGAAGGTCCGATCGCGGAGGTGTTCCGCGATCCCTGCCATCCCTATACCCGCGGCCTGCTGAACTGCATCCCGACCTTGAACGCGGACAAGCACAGCCGTCCGCTTTCCGTGATCCCCGGCCAGGTGCCGCCTATCCTGGCGCGCCCACGGGGCTGCGTCTTCGCCCCGCGCTGTGAGTATTGCCAGCCGGGACGGTGCACCACCAAGCCGATCGAGACCCAGCATTACGGCGAAAGCGGGCGGCATCGGGTGAAATGCATCCGTCTGCGCGAACTGCCCCGCTATGGCCGGCCGATCGCGGCCAATGGCAACGCTTCCGCGGAGACCGCTGTCGTCGAGCCTATGCTCACCATCGACGGCCTGGAAAAGGCCTATCATCAGTCCAGCGGCATGTTCGGCGGCGGTGGCTACGACGTCCATGCCGTCGATGGTATCGACCTCGCCGCGGGCCGCGGCCTGACGCTCGCCATCGTCGGCGAATCCGGCTGCGGGAAGTCGACCCTGGCGAAGGTGCTGACGGGAATCGAACTCGCAACCGGCGGCTCGGTAAAGGTCGCCGGCGCCGAGATCGGCAATACACCAGTCGAAGCGCGCGACAGTTCAGTCAAGCGCGCGATCCAGATGGTGTTCCAGAACCCGGACAGCACCCTCAATCCCAGCCACAGCATCGGCTATGTGATGCAGCGTGCGATCCGCAAGCTGCGCGGCATCGGCAGCAGCGAGGCGAAACGGGAAACCGCCGATCTCCTGAAGGTCGTTAACCTGCCCGCCGAATTCGCCAACCGCAAGCCGCGGCAGCTTTCCGGCGGCCAGAAGCAGCGGGTCGCCATCGCCCGGGCGCTTGCCGGCGAACCTGATCTCATCCTGGCCGACGAGCCGGTTTCGGCGCTCGATGTCTCGGTGCAGGCGGCAATCATCAATCTGCTGGTCGAGATCCAGCAGAAGCGCGGCGCCACGCTGCTGTTCATTTCCCATGATCTCTCCGTCGTGCGCTATCTCGCCGATCACGTGGCCGTGATGTATCTGGGCAAGGTCATGGAATTCGGTAAGGTGGCTGACGTCTTCGCGCCTCCGTACCATCCCTATACCGAAGCGTTGATGTCGGCGGTGCCGATCGCCGATCCCGATGTGCAACGCGAGCGCATCATTCTCGAGGGCAATATTCCCAGTCCCAACGACCGCCCGAAGGGCTGCCCCTTTGCGACGCGATGCCATCGCAAGGTCGGGCCGATCTGCGACGAGCGGATCCCGCCGGAGCAGCGCACCGGCGACGGCCATCGCATCGCCTGCCATATCCCGCTCGACCAATTGAGGGCGACCGAGCAGATCTCCTTCTGAGCGGCCGCAGCAAAATCGCAGCAGACTTTATTCCGCCCTAGACTTTAGTCGAATACGCGGGACTGTCCTCGTTTGAGGGCTTGATCGGTGTGAATTTCACAAAATACACTGCCGGTTGAGGGAACTCGGAGGCATGTCTTTGCCTTAAAGGCTCGGGCCGGGCACAGAACGCCGCGTTTCCGAAGCCCCGGCAAAACACGCCAGCAGTGCTGCTCCACAAGCCCGACGCCCGGATAAACGCGGCGCGAACAGAAAATGCATTTGGGAGGACCAACCATGACCAAGAGGACCGCTTCCGGACTTCTGCTGCCACGCCGGAATCTTCTCAAAGGGGCCGCCGCCATCGGCGCTCTTCAATTTGCCGCTCCCTTCATCGTCAAGGCCCGCGCCGCGGACACGGTGAAGATCGGTCTCTGCAATCCGCTGACCGGCACCTATGCCGCCGTCGGCAAGAACGAGCGCATCGGTTGCGAACTCGCCATCGAGCAGATCAATGCGAAGGGCGGCATCACCGGCAAGCAGGCCGAACTCCTGGTCGAGGATTCCACCAGCGGCGACGCCGGCACCGCGGTGCAGAAATCCCGCAAACTGATCGAGCGCGATCAGGTCAGCTTCCTCCTCGGGAACACCAATTCCGCTTTGGCGCTCGCCATGGCGCAGGTTGCCAACGAGAAGGGCGTCGTTCTCATCGTTCCGGGCGGCCATACCGACGCCATCACCGGCGCGACCTGCCACTGGAACGTTTTCCGGATCTGCAACACGACCCAGATGGAGGCCAATGCGGTTGCCGGCGAGCTCATCAAGAATGCCGGCAAGAAATGGTATTACATCACGCCGGATTATGCCTTCGGACATACGCTGCAGGCGGGACTGGAGAAGGCCGGCGCGAAATTGGGCGGCACCAAGGCCGGCGGCGACCTGACGCCACTCGGCACCACGGATTTCTCCTCCTATCTCATCAAGGCCCAGGCCGCCAATCCGGACGTCATCATCTTCCTCACCCAGGGCGATGATATGATCAACGCGATCAAGCAGGCGGTACAGTTCGGCCTCGACAAACGCGTCCATCTGGCCGGCGCACAGCAGGAGTTGGAGGCCCTGGAAGGCCTCCCGCCGGAGGCCCGCATCGGCACCTGGGTGTTCGAATGGTATTGGAACCAGCCCAACGTGCCGCATGTCGCGGAATTCGTCGATGCGATCAAGAAGAAGACCGGCCGCGTGCCGACCGCGCGCACCTGGTTCGGCTTCGCCTCGACCTGGGCCTGCGCGCTGGGCGCCAACAAGGCGGGCTCGACCGAGGGTATCAAGGTCGCGAAGGCGCTTGAGGATATGGAGCTGCCCCCGGAAATCGCTTTGATGCCGGACAAGGCTGTTTTCCGTGCTGGCGATCATCAGTTGATCGGCGATCTCTTCGTCGGCAACGCCCAGGGTCAAGGCAAGATGGATGACGATTTCTTCAACGTGACCCAGATCATCAAGGGGACGGATGCCGCGGTTTCCGTGGAGGAGACCGGCTGCAAGATGAGTTATCCGTCCTGAGGCGGGAGTCGCTCTGAGATGCCTTCGCTCCGCCTGGTCCCGGCCCTTCCGGGACTGGGCGGAGCTTTCGCCACAGCGACCATCCCCGGCGTGACATGACTCAGCTCATCATCTTCAACGTCTTCAATGGCCTCATCGTCGGCGCTTTTTATGCGCTGATGGCGCTCGGCCTCTCGCTGATCCTCAATCTGAGCGGCGTCATCAACTTCGCTCATGGCGGCTTCCTGGCGATCGGCGCCTATATCGCCTTCACCCTGATGCCCTATATCGGCTTCTGGGGTGCGCTCGTGGCGGCGCCCTTTCTGACCGCGATCATCGGGCTGATCGTCGAGCGCTTCCTGATCCGGCGCCTCTATGGCCGCGACCCGCTCTACAGTTTGCTGCTGACCTTCGGCCTCGCCTACATCTTTGAAGACGGCACGCGCTATATCTGGGGCGCGCAGAGCCTTCCCTATCAGGTGCCGGCGGTGCTCACCACGCCGCTGAGCACGGAATTCTTCTTCCTCACCGGATACCGCGTCTTCATGGTGGTCCTGGTGGCGATTGCGGTGATCGCCCTCTTCCTGATCCTGAACAAGACCCGGCTCGGCATGCGGATCCGCGCCGGCACTCTGGACCTCGAGACCGTGTCGGCCCTCGGCGTCAACGTTCGGGTCCTGCGCAACCTCAATTTCGGGCTCGGCATCTTCCTGGCGGGCCTCGCGGGCGTGCTCGCCGCCGGGCTTTTGGGGCTGCAGCCCACGATCGGTACCTCGCTCATCATGCCGAGCTTCGTCGCGATCATCGTCGGCGGATTGGGCAGCCTTCCCGGCACGCTGGTCGGCGGGCTGCTGATCGGCGTCGCCTCGGGCATCACCACGGTCTACTTCCCCTCGGCAACCGAGGCGGTGATCTATGTGATGATGGGTCTCGTCCTCCTGGTGCGCCCGCGCGGCCTCTTCGGCGAGGAAGGGAGGATGCATTGACGGATCTTCCTTCCGGCGCGATGCAAACCGGCACCGTGCAGAGCCGTAGCCCGAGTGAATGGGCGGCACTTGCGGTGATGTGGCTCCTCCTGCTCGCCATGCCTTATTGGCTCAATGCCGTGGGCGGCTATACCGAGCTCGGCACGCGCGTGCTCGTCATGGCGTTGGCGGCGATGGCGCTCAATTTTCTGCTGGGATTCACCGGCGTCCTTTCCTTCGGCCATGCCGCCTATTTCGGCCTCGGCGCCTATGCGGCGGGCATGACGCTCAAATACCTGGTCCCCAGCACCATGCTGAGCATCCTGGCGGGCGTGATCGTCGGCACGATCGCAGCCATGCTGATCGGCGCCCTGATCGCAAGGCTGCGCGGCGTCTATTTCGCCATGGTGACCATCGCCTTCGGCCAGATCTTCTACTTCATCGCCTTTCGCTGGAACGACGTCACCGGCGGCGATGACGGGATGACCGGCTGGCATCGCGAGCCGCTCGACTTCGGTTTCGCCAAGATCGATATCCTGGGCAACGACAAGGCCTTCTACTATCTGGTGCTGGTCTTCTTCGCCTTGGCCGCCGGAGCCATGGCGCTGCTGCTGCGATCCCCCTTCGGCCGCACATTGCTGGCGATCCGCGAGAACGAGCGCCGCGCCCGCTTCCTCGGCATTCCCATCGAGCGGCATATCTGGATGTCCTTCGTCGTCTCCTGCTTCTTCGTGAGCCTGGCCGGCGCGCTCTACGCGCTGCTCAACAATTTCACCGATCCCCGGGCGCTGCGTTGGGATCTCTCCGGCAATTTCGTGATCATGGCGGTTCTGGGCGGCATGCGCTCCTTCTGGGGGCCGCTGATCGGCGCCGCAATCTTCGTCGTGCTGCAGGATTACGTCTCCAGCCAGACTGAGAACTGGATGTCCTTCGTCGGCCTGTTCTTCGTGCTGGTGGTGCTATTCTTCCCGCGCGGCATCCTCGGCTACTTCCGCCGGAAGGCCGTGTCATGACCCTGCTCCGCGTCGAAAACGCCTGCTGCCATTTCGGAAGCCTGATCGCCGTCGATAAGGTCTCGATGGTCGTGGAGCCCGGCGAATTGCGCGCGGTGATTGGCCCCAACGGCGCCGGCAAGACGACCTTCTTCAACCTGATCAGCGGCTACATCACCCCGACCGACGGCCGCATCCTGCTCGACAACCGCGATATCACCGCGCTGCCGCCCCATAAGCGGGTGAAGCAGGGCATGGCGCGCACCTTCCAGATCACCGAGATTTTTCCGGAGCTGACGGTGCGCGACAATCTCCGCATCCCGGTCGAGGTCGCGGCCGGGCATCGCCTCCGCCCCTGGCTGCCAGCGACCGCCGCCGCGACCGTCCGGCAGGAAGTCGATACGCTCCTCAATCTCGGCGGCTTGGCCGCGAAGGCAAACCGCCTGGTGGGCGAGCTATCCCACGGCGACCAGCGCGCGACGGAAATCATGATGTCGCTGGCTCTGAAGCCGCGTCTGCTGCTGCTCGACGAGCCCACCGCCGGGATGGGCGACCAGGAGACATATGAGATCACCCAGCTCATCCGCCGGCTGCACAAGGACCAGAAGCTCTCCATCGTGCTGATCGAGCACGATATGCGCGTCGTCTTCCATCTCGCCGACCGCATCATGGTGCTGGCCGAGGGTTCGACCCTCGCCGAGGGCACGCCGGCGGAAATCGCCGCCGACCAGAAGGTGCAGGCGGCCTATCTGGGAACCGCCGCATGAGGAAGATCCGCGCATGAACGCGCTCGAAGCGGAAAACCTCCACACCTTCTACGGCAAGAGCCACATCCTGCACGGCGTCTCACTGCAGGTACGCGAAGGTGAGATCGTGACCTTGCTCGGCCGCAACGGCGCCGGCAAGACCACGACCCTGCGCAGTCTGATCGGTCTGACGCCGCCGCGCGAAGGCGCCATCCGCGTCTTCGGCAAGACGGTGACGGGGCTCGCGCCCTATCGCGTCGCCGCCGAGGGTGTCGGCTACGTGCCCGAGGGTCGCAGGATCTTCCCGAGCCTGACCGTCGAGGAGAACCTCAAGGTGCCGCTGGAGCGGCCGGGTCCCTGGACCATCGCCCGCATCTACCAGCTCTTCCCGCGACTGGAGCAACGCAGGAGCAACAAGGGCCGCCAGCTTTCCGGCGGCGAGCAGGAGATGCTGGCGATCAGCCGCGCGCTTCTGCTCAATCCCAAGCTCCTGATGCTCGACGAGCCTTCGCAAGGCCTGGCGCCGCTGGTCGTGCAGGACGTCTTCAAGGTCGTGGCATCGATGCGCGAAACCGGCATGTCGGTGCTGCTGGTCGAGCAGAATGTCCGCGCCGCGGTAGCGATCGCGGACCGCGCCTACGTGCTGGACGATGGCCGCGTGGTCTATGAAGGCGTGGCCGCCGATTTCGCCGCGGATGAGGCACGGGTGCGCCAACTGGCCGGGGCGAGTGCCGAGACCTGGGATATCGAGCCCGCCAGCGCCGCGCATTGAGCGCATCGCTGGTCGACCCGATTGATCAACCAGGCCGATCCACAGCCCGGCGGTCATTCAGTTCTTCGGGCAGCCGAGCTTGAGATAGTCGTTCTCTTTCCCGGCCCATTCCTGCCCACGCAAAGTGGCGCGCCCTTTATTGCGATCGATGAGGTTCGCAAGCACGGCATCGGGCTGGATCAAAGCGCGCAAATCGGGCCGCGCTTCCATGTCCTGAGCCACTTTCCGCAGGATCCGCAGATACACGACAAAGCCGCCATGGAAACCGTCGACGAATTCGCAATCCGGCGCATCGAGCGAAGCGGGATCGCTGAAATCGTAGAACGTCACGCCGGACCGGCTCAGATGGTCGTGCAAGTCGTCGATGAGGGTCCGTGAAGCAAGCGTGTGGACCCGCTCCATCACCGGCCCCGCCATGGGCGGAACGATGAATCTGAAATCGACGCCCGCCGCCTGCGCCATGCGGGCCAGTTGCATCACCTCCGACCAGGCTTCTTCCGAGAATGGTTGCGTGACACCCAGCTTGCTGTCGGATTTGGCGCTCTTCAGCCGGGCCAGCGTGCGTTTGAAGCGGGGATCGTCGAATTTCGCCCCTCCGGTGAGGATCGAACCGTAGAACCGCGTGCCGTTGCGGTCGAAACCGGCATGATTCTGGTTGGCTTCAACGCCGATCAGCGGCTGCTCGGGCGCTGGCGCGAACATGGTCTTCAGAAGCTTGGACCGCTTGACGCGGCCCTTGAACAGCCATTCGGCCGGACTGAGGATATCGCTGAGGGTGAAAGAGACATCGGACGACCGGCTGATTGCGGCATCGGCGATGTATCGCTGCTGGTTGAACCACCAGAAATCGAGCGTGAACAGCAGCAGCTTGGGATGATGGATCCGCAGCATGTCCGGGATCAACTGCTCGGCTTCGACGATCTCGTTCACCGCGCCGCCCAAATCCGTCATCGGCGCCGCGAACCCGTCGGCGACGAATCCCATGGCGCGCGAAGAGCCGACTATGGCGACATCCGGTTGCTCCAGGCGATAAAGCTCAAGCTTGTAAGGATATGGCCGATAGACCAGCGCCGACCCGTAGAGACCGCCGCGCTTGACTTGTATCTGCGCGGCCTCGACCGGAGAGATATGTTCGAGATTCGTGCGGAGCACCGCGACCGACAATCCGCAGAAGATCGCAATGACCGCACATACGCCGCCAAATCCGATCACAAAACGACGCAATGCTCCGCTTCCGATCGCGGGCACGGTTTCCGTTACAGCCGAGAGTTCAATTTTCCGATCAACCGACATCGCACATTAGAACTGAAAATATAAAAATTCGCTCTGCCAGCCCAGGATGGCCAAGGCGCCCAGCGACATCCACGCGCCGACCGCCAGCCCCCAAACCAGCGTAGGCCGCCACTTGATCTTCTGTATCACGGGAATGAGAAGCCGCTGATTGGATTTATCCACCGGCAGCACCGGCCGCCATGCCGCGAACATATCGATGACATTCGGCGCGAACAAGGCAACCGCGCCGGCCGAAAGAATCAGGAGCCAGGGCCGGTCGATATTGAATGCGACGCCCGAATCGGCGGCCGAGTTCAAGCCGAACATCGCCGCCAGCATCGTCCCCGCTGCACCGAAGGTCGCGGCGCGAAAAAACACCCATGCCACGACGACCAGCAGCAGCGTCACCGCTTGACCGGCCAGGCGACGGGGGATGGCAAAGGGGATCAGGCGATCGTAGACGCCGCTGCGGCGCACCAATCTATGCAGCACGATATAGATTCCATGCAGGCCGCCCCAAGCGACGAAGGTCCATCCCGCGCCGTGCCACAACCCGCCGATCAGCATGGTGATCATCACATAAGCCATCGACGCGATCTCTCCATTCCGATTGCCGCCCATCGGGATGTAGAGATAGTCGCGTAGGAATCTCGACAGGGTGATGTGCCACCGGCGCCAGAAATCCGCGATGTTGGCCGCCTTATAGGGCGAATCGAAATTGGCCGGCAACGTGATGTTGAACATCCGCGCCAGCCCGATCGCCATATCGGAATAAGCGGAAAAATCGAAATAGAGCTGAAGCGTATAGGCAAGCGCGCCCAGCCACCCGATCCCGGCGGAGAGCCCGCCATGCTCGGCGGCGCTGAATGCCGGCGTCGCGATCTGCGCCAGGGAATCCGCGATCACGGTCTTCTTGAAGAGGCCGATGGCGAAGATCGAAAGACCGAGGCACAGGTTGTCCAATCTGAAACGGGTGAGCTTCTCGGAAGAGATCTGCGGCAGCATCTCGTCGTGATGAACGATCGGGCCGGCGATGAGCTGCGGAAAGAACGTCACGAACAGCACATAGTCCAGGAAACGATAGCGCGGAACCGACCCACGATAGACATCGACCAGATAGGCGATCTGCTGAAAGGTGTGGAACGAGATTCCAAGCGGCAGAATGATCGCACCGACAACATAGTCGGTGCCCGTCAGCTGGTCGAAAACACCCACCAGGAAAAGGGTGTATTTGAAATAGCCCAATATCAAGATATTGAGCACGATCACCGCCGTGATCAAAGCGCGCGAGCGGGGCCGGCCCTGCTGCGCCAGAAGCGCGCGACCGAGCAGGAAATTCATGCAGATCTCGCCCACGATCAGCAGCAGATAGATCGGGCGCCACCAAGCATAGAAGAACATCGAGGCGAGGACGAGGAAGGCAATGGCCGCGTCGCGGCCCACGCTCCGACCGATGACGAAGAATCCAACGAGCGTGATCGGGAGGAAGGCGAGGATGAATTCGAACGAATTGAAGAGCATATCTGGGATGGACCTTAACGGCAGTGCCACAAGTGTTGTGAGTAGCCAGGAGCAGCCGTCGATTCTCTTCCCCAAGCCCCCGCCGGAAGCGGGAGGAATATATCCAATCCCAGGGTCGCGAAGTAAGCCCAAACCACGCTCATGCATGGGCCGCAAACCCCATACCGCCTCAGCGTAGCCAAGGCGGCCTAACTGATAAAAACTCAGGAAATCAAGGCGATGGCGCCGGATTGCGACCCGAACCTCACACTTCCCGCATTCCTGGCAGGCGCCTTGTCATCGTCGCCAAAAACCGGCGTGGTTCAGGCCGAGCACATTCCACCGTCAATCAGAAGCTGGCTGCCGGCGACAAAGCTTCTGTCGTCACGTCGCCTCGGATCGTCGTGACATTGCGGCCGATGAGTTTGACGGGCTCCGGAGCGGTCCGTCCGGCTCGCTTGAATTGGGGCCTTCCAGCGGAGATGAATGAGGGTTGTCGGAGTGACGGCTCTTGTTCGAGAGTCGAATGCGGCCACTCGCCTTTGTCGGCCGAGACCAACGCCTCCCGCGATGCGGGCTAATCACTTTTCAATTGCAGCCTCGCCGCGACAATTCGCGCCGTGGTAGGGCAGTGGTTTACGCTGCAATTCGGCGCTATGATCGCATCCGCGGGTTGCTGCAACGGAGTGGGTGTGTTGCAAAGTCCGATTTCAAACGCGACGGAAATCCGGCCGGGCCGGGAGCGGGCACGATTGCGCAACGAAGTGGTTGTGGCGACGCTCGTTAAGCTCCTTGCCCTGTTCCTGATATCGGCGTTGTTCTTCAGCGCTTCGCAGCGACCGAAGGTCGATGCCGACTCCATCATGAATCATCTCGAACGACCCGCCGCCACCCACTGATCCGGGAGCCGTCATGCTCGATATCGATGTCGTCACCCTCTCGCGCATCCAGTTCGGCATGACCGCGCTCTATCACTTCCTCTTCGTGCCGCTGACCATCGGCCTTTCTCTCCTCCTGGCGATCATGGAGAGCGTCTATGTGATGACCGGGCGCACGATCTGGCGCGACATGACCAAGTTCTGGGGCACCCTGTTCGGCATCAACTTCGCCATGGGTGTCGCCACCGGCATCACCATGGAATTCCAGTTCGGCACCAACTGGGCCTATTACAGCCACTACGTCGGAGACATTTTCGGCACGCCGCTGGCGATCGAGGGGCTGATGGCCTTCTTCCTGGAGGCGACCTTCATCGGCCTCTTCTTCTTCGGTTGGGGCCGGCTTTCCAAGGTCGGGCATCTGATCGTCACCTGCCTCGTCGCCTTGGGCTCCAATCTCTCGGCGCTCTGGATCCTCATCGCCAACGCCTGGATGCAGAATCCAATCGGCGCAAGGTTCAATTTCGAGACCATGCGAATGGAGATGACCTCCTTCCGCGACGTTCTTTTCAATCCCGTCGCCCAGGACAAGTTCGTGCATACGGTCTCGGCTGGCTATGTCACCGGCGCGGTTTTCGTGCTCTCGATCAGCGCCATTTACCTGCTGCGTGGACGCCATATCCAGTTCGCCAAGCGTTCGATGACGGTGGCCGCGAGTTTCGGTCTCGCTTCCGCCCTCTCCGTGGTCGTGCTGGGCGATGAGAGCGGCTACACCGCCAACCAGGACCAGAAGATGAAGATCGCCGCCATCGAGGCGGCTTGGGAGACCCAGCCGGCCCCCGCCTCCTTCACGCTGTTCGGCCTGCCCGATCAGACGGCACAGGAGACCCGTTACAAGATCGAGATCCCCTGGATGCTGGGCCTGATCGCCACGCGATCCATCGACCAGCAGGTGCCCGGCATCAAGGATCTGGTCGCGATATCGGAGCAGCGCATCCGCAACGGCATTCCCGCTTATGCGGCGCTGCTGCTCCTGCGGAAGGACAAGAACGACTCCATCGCCCGGGCGCAGTTCGACCTGCATGTCGGCGATCTCGGCTATGCACTGCTGCTGAAGCGCTACACGCCGAACATCATCGACGCCACGAGCGACCAGATCAAGCAGGCCGCCGGCGACACCGTTCCCAACGTGGCGCCGCTGTTCTGGAGCTTCCGCGTGATGGTGGGGCTCGGCTTCTTCTTCATCGTGCTCTTCGCCTTTTCCTTCTGGCTCGCTTCGCGCCGCCAGCTCGATCTCTATCGCTGGTATCTTCGCATCGCCGCCTGCAGCCTGCCTTTGCCCTGGATCGCCGCCGAGGTCGGCTGGTTCGTCGCCGAGAACGGACGCCAGCCCTGGGCCATTTACGGTGTGCTCCCGACCTTCCTGGGGAGTTCTTCCGTGGCGGCCGGCGATGTCTGGTTCTCGCTCAGCGGCTTCGTGCTGTTCTATACGGCGCTCGCCGTGGTCGATGTCTATCTGATGGTGCGGACCATCCGGATCGGCCCGGAGATCATCGCCGATCAAGCGCCGAATCCGAAGGCGCCCCCCTCCCGGCCTCCATTGCCGCCCCGCCGCGAACAAGGCGTCGGTGCGGCCTGGCCGGCGGAATAGGAGGCAGTAGGAGACTGGGATGTTCGACTACGAATCGCTCCGTCTGACCTGGTGGCTGCTGCTCGGCGTGCTGCTGATCGGCTTCGCGGTCATGGACGGCTTCGATCTCGGCGTCGCCACCTTGCTGCCCTTCATCGGCCGCACCGATCTCGAGCGCCGGATGATGATCAACGCGATCGGCCCGGTCTGGGAAGGCAACCAGGTCTGGCTGATCCTCGGCGGCGGCGCCATCTTCGCGGCCTGGCCACCGCTTTACGCGGTGAGCTTCTCCGGCTTCTACATCGCCATGTTCCTGGTGCTGGCGAGCCTGATTCTGCGTCCGGTGAGCATCGTGTTCCGCTCGAAGGTGGAGGACAGCCGCTGGCGGCGGGTCTGGGATACCACTCTGTTCATATCGGGAATCGTGCCGGCGCTGATCTTCGGCGTCGCGGTGGGCAACGCGCTGCAAGGCGTCGCCTTCGCCTTCGACGCCGATATGCGCGCCAGTTACGACATCACGCTCTGGAGCCTGCTCAATCCTTTCGGATTGCTCTGCGGCCTCGTGAGCCTGGCGATGATGGTGATGCACGGCGCGTGCTTTCTGTCTCTCAAGGCCGATGAGCCGGTGGCGGATCGCGCGCGACGGACCGGGCAATGGGCCGCCATCGCCGTCATCCTGCTCTTCGCCGTTGCCGGCTGGCTGACCGCCCACACAATCGAAGGCTATCGGATCACCTCGCCCATCGATCCCGAAGGCATCTCCAATCCGCTGGGAAAGACCGTGGTCAAAGAGGCGGGCGCCTGGTTCGCCAATTACGCGGCCCATCCCTGGATGATCCTGGCGCCGGTTCTTGGCTTCCTGGGCGCCCTCCTCGCGGCACTGCTGCTCCGGATGGGCTTCGCGGTGCGCGCCTTCATCGCCAGCGCGCTGTCGGTGCTCGGTATCGTCGCGACGGCGGGCACCAGCATGTTCCCCTTCCTGCTGCCCTCCTCGTCTTCGCCCGAGAGCAGCCTCACGGTCTGGGATGCTTCCAGCAGCCGCTTCACCTTGGGACTGATGCTGGTGGCGGCGCTGATCTTCGTGCCGATCATCATCGCCTATACTGCCTGGGTGTTCCGGGTGATGCGCGGCCGGGTGACGGTCGAAGGCATCAGCGGCGACAGCCATGGTCATTACTGAAGGAGGGCACGGCTCATGTGGTATTTCTCCTGGATCCTCGGCGTCAGCCTCGCCGCCACCTTCGCCATCCTGAACGCCATGTGGTTCGAGCTCGACGCCGATCGCACGGCATTGAAAACACCGCCCGATGAAAAGAACGCCCCGTAACCTGTTACGCAAAATGTTTCACGTGGAACATTTTGCGTTTATCGCATCAGATCAAGGGACTGTTGCTGATCTCCGCGCTAAACCAGCCGGGCAAGCAAGAACTTGATCGATCACCCGAATTTGGAGGAACCACGGCAATGACCTTGAGCAAACGCAAACTCGGCAGGCAGGGGCTGGAGGTTTCCGCGATCGGCCTTGGCTGCATGGGAATGAGCCAGTCATACGGTCCCGCGGATGAGGGTGAATCCATCGCCACCCTGCATCGCGCCATCGAGCTGGGTTGTACGTTCCTCGACACCGCCGAGGTTTACGGCCCCTTCACCAATGAAGCATTGCTCGGCCGTGCGCTGAAGGGCCGGCGTAGTGAGGTGGTGATCGCCACCAAATTCGGTTTCCGTTTCAAGGATGGAAAGCCGGTGGGCCGGGAACGCGCCAGCCGCCCCGAGGATATCCGGGCGGCGGTCGAAGGCTCACTGCGTCGGCTCGATACGGATCATATCGATCTCCTCTACCAGCACCGCATCGATCCGGCCGTGCCGATCGAGGATGTGGCCGGCACGGTCGGCGAGCTGGTGAAGCAGGGAAAGGTACGGTTCTTCGGGCTGTCCGAAGCCGGCATCGGAAATATCCGCCGTGCCCATGCCGTCCATCCGCTTTCCGCGCTACAGAGCGAGTATTCGCTGTGGGAGCGCAATCTAGAGCCGGAGATCATCCCGGTCCTGCGCGAACTCGGCATCGGCCTTGTCCCGTTCGCTCCGCTCGGCCGCGGATTCCTGACCGGAGCGGTCAAGCGGGCGGAGGAATACCCGGAGGGCGACTACCGGCGCAACGATCCGCGCTATGTGGGCGAGAATTACGACGCCAATATGAAGGCCGCTGCCGTCGTCCGCGATATCGCCTCCGCCAAGCATGCGACACCGGGGCAGATTGCGCTGGCCTGGCTCCTCGCCAAGGGCGAGGACATCGTGCCGATCCCCGGCACCAAACGGCGCAAATATCTCGAGGAGAATGTGGCCGCCGCGGTTATCCGGCTCGATCCGGAGCAGATGAAAAAGCTCGACGCCGCCTTGGCGCCGGAGAAGGTCTCGGGCAAACGCTATACCGAAAAGGCGATGGCAACGGTCGACCGCTGAAAACCAAAGAAAACGGCGGCTCGGTTCCCCGAGCCGCCGCGATCCTTGGCGTAATCCGACCTGAAGCTCAGGCTTCTTCCATGTACCAGTCTTCGCAGAAGTAATATTCGGTCGGATGCGGCTCGAAGTTCTTCACCTTCTTGTCGAAGGGCTGGAAGATCGCGCGCCAGAGTGGCAAGGCGATCGGTCCGTCCTCGAGCATCAGGTTCTCGATATCCTTCATCACGACCTTGCGCTTCTCGACGTCGAGAATGCCTTCGGCCTGGGTGAGCATTTCGTCGAACTTCGGATTCGAATAGTTGCTCTCGTTCCAGGGAACGCCGGTCCGGTAGGCGAGGCCCAGCGCCATGATGCCGAGCGGACGATGGGTCCAGGTGGTGAAGCCGAACGGCACCTTGGTCCAGACGTCCCAATACTGGGCCGAGGGCAGCACCTGGAGATTGACCTTGATGCCGGCTTTGGCCCACTGCTGGACCATCGCCTGGGCGCAGGTCGGCTCCCAATCCGGATCCTTCTTGCATTGCAGGGTGACTTCGAGGCCGTTCGGGTGGCCTGCCTCCGCCAGCAGCTTCTTGGCACCCGCCGGATCGTGCTGATGCTCCGCAACCTTCACGTATTCCGGATGGACCAGCGAAACGTGATGGCTTTCACCCGGCGCGCCGAGGCCCTGATGCGCGATCTTCAGCAGGGCGGCCGGATCGATCGCCATGCGGAAGGCCTTGCGCACCTTCGGATCCTTGAAGGGCTCCACGTCGCAATGCATGCGGGCGACGGCGGTCTGCGCGGTGGTGACCTCGTAGATATGGACATGCTTCAGCTTCTTGACCGCGCCGAAGATCTTGATGTCCGGATCGTAGAGCCCGTCCACTTGCTTTGAGGAGAGCGCCGCGAGCTTGGTCGCGGGATCGTCGCCGAGATCGATGAACTGGACCTCGTCGAGCCAGGGGCCGTCCTTCCAGTAGCCGCTGCGCGCCTTGACCACCGCTTTCTTGCCGACCTCGACTGAGACCGGTTCGAAGGCGCCGGTGCCAATGGCGCCCGGCCCCCATTTGCCGTCATCCTTGGGATGCAGGACCAGGGCCGCATAGTGGAACAGGTTCTCCGGCATCGCCAGCATGCCGGTCTGGCCGTGGAGGACGATGGTGTGGTCGTCCGTCTTCTCGATGGCATTGGCATCCCAGATCTCGGTGGTCATCTTGGGATTGCCCTTGTCGTCCTTTTCGCCGGTATCCTTGTCCTTCAGCAGGAAGCCCTTGAAGAGAGCAAGCGTGGAGGAACCCACATCCGGGTTGAGCCAGCGCTGGATGTTCCAGATCACATGGTCGGCGACGAAGTCGTCGCCATTGGACCATTTGACGTTCTGGCGCAGATGCAGGGTCCAGGTCTTCAGATCCTCGCTGGCTTCCCATTTCTCGCAAAGCGACGGCCGGGTGATGTTGTCGCCGCCGGTGCGCGTCAGATACTCGTTGCATTGCCGGACGATGTTCGAGTCGTAGATCCAGGAGAAAGTCGCCGGATTGTCGAGCGCCGGGACACGCTGGCCGATGCGCAGGATGCCACCCTTCTTCGGCATCGCGGCCTTGGCTTCGCCAACCAGCGGCTCGCCCAGAACCTTGCCCGCGATCGAATAGGCCAACGGCGCCGACATACCGAGCAAAGTAACGGTGCGCAGGAACTCGCGACGCTCGATGCGACGCTCTTCCAGCGCCTCCACCAGTCCGGGAATGGCAGAGTGGTGTTTATCGGAATCTGTACGATAGGCCATTGTTGTTCTCCCTGTTTTTTCCGGTGGCGGAAATTCTTTGTCCCGTCCCACCACGCACCATGACCTTAGTGCATCACTCGGTCACGGCAAGAGCAGAAAATTACATCCACGAATGACATATCAAAATGAACGGGATGAATACGCGCCGATGCCAGGCCCTATTCAGGCTTTAGTCATTGTCGGTCAAGCCGGCTCCGGCGCCCGCGAGGCGTGATTCCGCGCTGGCAAGTACGTAAGTAAGACGTACCCAATTTTCCAAACGCTCGAGCAATTCACGCCCAATGGTTCCGCGCTGGGGACCGGCCGCCCTTAATGGTTCACCGCGAAGCGCACCGGGAAGGCCCGTTCCGAGGTTGCCGATCGCGACGCTCTGGGCAAGCGGCGGAAATTCCAGTGTTGTGTAACGGATCTCCCCGCCAAGACAGAACCACTCGGCGCCGGCCCAGGAGAGCGAGAGCCCGATCGCCAGGTCTTCGGCGGCCCGCGCCACGAAAGGCAGCAGCAGATTCGGCCGGGCCATCGCACCAAAACTCAAAGCGGCACCCGCCTCGGCGAGCTGGAATGCCAGATCGGAGATCAAGGGACCACAGAGAACCGGGCTGAGAACCGGGCTGAGCACGGCCGACCCGGTGGTGGGCTGCCACACATTATCGATGAGGACCGGCGGCGATACATGGCCTTTCGCCCGTTCCACCTCCGCGAGACAAGTAACGACCGGCTGCGCCCAATCGAGACCGTGCGCCGCCATCCAGCGCGCCGCCTGGCCGAGTTCCTCGGCGATCCCCCAGGCGAGGCCGGTGCCTCGCGCCGCCTTCCAGACCGTGGATTCGACTTCGTTGAGCGAGAGCATCACTCCGCAGCGCTCCCCATTTCCTCGCCGAACGACGCATAGATCCAGTCGTCCTCGGAGCGCGCCTGGAGCTCCTCGGGGAAGGGTGCTCCGGGGAACAGACTGATGCGGATCCAGCGATCCGAGCGCGGGTCGAAGCGCGTCGCGCCGAAAGTCGCAAGCTTGCAGCGCAGCAGATCGACCGGGCGCAAGGCGGCGCCGATCAGGTTATCCCGGATCTCGGCGTAAGGATGGACAGCCGCGATCTGCACCCGGCGCACCGCATGACGATGCTCGGGATGGCGCAGCAGGAAAGTCGCCAGCGGTTCGGTGCTGTCGCCGAGGTCGCGGTGCAATGCCGCCACGTCCCGACCGGTCGCCAAGGGATGCTCGAGCTCCCCACCGGCTTCGCTGGCGCGCTCGCCGAGGCGCGGCTCGAGCTTCTCCTCGGAAACATACCAGAAGCGGGCCTGCGCCTCCGGCTGTGCAAAATCCATGGCAAGCGCCCAGCGATAGTTCCGTCCAATCAACACCTTGAGCGCGGCGCAGGTCATTCCGCCATCGATGCGAAACCCCGCGGCCTCATCGGCCGACATTTCATCGGCGAGGGGATCGACCTCCGCGCCATGCGGCTCCAGAAGCAGCGTGACGAGATATTCCTGGCCCTCGATGGAGAGATTCTCTTCCGCCCAGCGATAGAGGCGATCCCATGGACGAATGCCTTCGAGTACACCGGATTCCGCAGCATGGCGTTGCAGTTCTTCCAGGTCCCGCAACAGCGCGTCGATGCGCGCCGTCTGGATCGCATCGACCGTCCGCCATTCCGCCAACCCCGTTTGAGCGCGGCGCAGCACATGCAGGAAATGGCTGCGCGTTTCCGCACGCGAAGGCAGGTTGCGCACGATCGCCAAAGCGCGTTCCCGGGTCTCGATCCAGCGATCGAGCAGGATGGGGTGTCGCATCAGGAAAGGCGCCATGCCGAGGCCGGTGGAATTGCCGACGCCGAAACGGCGGCGCAATCCCGGCTTCAATGTGACGGCAGAGGCGGACCGCGCCGCAGCCAGATATTCCACGAGATCGATGATGAAACTGCGGATCAGCCAGACGGTGAGCATCTCGGCGCGGAAGGAATTCGCGAATTCCGGGCGCGTCTGGATGCGGTCGCGATCGGCGATGCCGAACTTGCCATTGCCATAGACCGCCGTGGTCCGCATCAGATAACCGACTTCCTCGACCTTGCCGAGGTCGGGCTGCCGGCCCGCAGCGAGGCTTTCGACGACATGGTCGAACAGCCGCACCGAACGGTTGGCGCGGGAGAGGATGAGATCCGTTTCGCGATAGCGCCCGGCCTCCTGCTTCGGCGTGTTCTCCGCAAGCCTTGCGATTTCCGCCTCGCTGGGAATTCCATCATAGAGCGCGAAGGTGGCGTCCCAGGCCTCGGCGATCACCCGGTCGCTGCGCAATTCATCCGGCAAATCATGGCCGAAGCAGACCAGGCTGTAGACGCGTTCCGGCGTCCGCACCTCATAGACCGCAACGCCGACGCCGCGCGCGTCGATGCGCCAGATGGGCCGCGCGAAGCTCCAGTTCTCGCGTTTCGCCCAGCGCAGCATCGCCCGAAGGAATGAAAGCCGAGTCTGGTGGAAGGCACCGAGGCGCTCCAACCGCATCACCTGTTCCGGCGACCGCATGCCGATCTCGGTTGTATCGGAGAAAGGCGCAGCCTCGTTCATGCCCTGGTTCACGCCCTGGCCGTCGCCTTCATCGCGCATCCGCATGCGGCATGAAGCGCTGGCGTGCGGGCTCGAAGGATTTCGCGAAGAAACGATGCCAATTGTTGCCGAGGATACCGTCTGCTTCCGCCGGCGAGAATCCCGCTTTCCGGAGATGCTGGCGCAGTCCGGGGAACTGGCGGTTGTCGCGGAACCATTCCGGCTGCGGCGGGAAAACCGCCTTCGGTGCGCAGCCAGGTGCCGCACCCTGCTTGGTCCAGCGGCCGCTGCGCATCCATTCGACCACGGAATCCGGCTGGTCCTGGCAGAGATCCGAGCCGATCGCGATATGCGACGGCCCGATCTTCTCGGCCAATCGCGCCGCCATCTCGGCGAAACTGACCGCCGTGCAGGCGCTGCCGTCCTTGAGGTGATGCGGATAAAGCGAGAGGCCGAGAATGCCGCCGGATTCCGCCAAGGCCGACAGCACCTTATCGGATTTGTTGCGCGGCGCCTCATGCCAGAAGTTGGGGTTGGCATGGCTGATGGCGATCGGCCGTTCGGAGATCTCGATGGTCTCCAGGGTCGAACGCTCGGCGGAATGCGACATGTCGATGGCGAAGCCGAGCCGGTTCATCTCGCGAATGACCTCTTTTCCCATCCGCGTGACACCGCCATCGATCGGCTCGTAGCAGCCCGAGGCCAGCAGCGACTGGTTGTTATAGGTGAGCTGCATGAAGCGGATTCCGAGATCGTAGAGCACCTCGACCAGACCGATATCGTCCTCGATCGCCGAGCAGTTCTGCAGGCCGAAAAAGATCGCGGTGCGCCGCGTCTCCTGCGCCGTCACCAGATCGGCGGCGCTGCGGCCCGGCATGATGATGTCGGAATGATCCTCGAACAGCCGGTTCCAGGTCGCGATATTGCCGGCGGTCTCGCGGAAGGTCTCGTGATAGCAGATGGTGACATGGACGGCGTCGAGATTGCCCTGCCGCATCTGCTCGAAGATGTGCCGGGACCAGTTGCAATACTGCAACCCGTCGATGAGGAAGCTGCGGTCGGATGGAACGGACATCGGGGCTAAGGGTTCCAGTGATTGTTTCTGGCGAAGTGCGTCTTTGCTTGATACGCCCCCTCACCCAACCCTCTCCCTCGAGGGGAGAGGGCTTTAGACCGAGTGCCGGCAGCAGCGTTCCTTCTCCCCTCGAGGGAGAAGGACAGGATGAGGGGGCGCTGCAAGAAGAGGTGCATCGGTGAAGAGCGTCCTAGACCGGACGCGCCGCGTCAATGCCCTTTGCGCTCAGCCGGAGACCGAGAAGCCCCCATCCACCGGGATCGCCGTGCCGGTGATGAAATCGGAAGCGGCGCTGGCCAGGAATACGGCGATGCCTGCGAAATGCCCAGGATCGCCCCAATGGCCGGCCGGCGTGCGGGCCAGCACCTTCTCGTTCAGACCTTCCATCTGCTGGCGCGCGGCGACGGTGAGTTCGGTGTCGATCCAGCCGGGCAGGATCGCGTTCACCTGGATCTTGTCCTTGGCCCAGGCGACCGCGAGCGACTTGGTGAGCTGCACGACGGCGCCCTTGCTGGCGGCATAGGGCGCGCTCAGGGGCCCGCCGAAAATCGACATCATGGAACCGATATTGATGATCTTGCCGCCGCCGGCCTTCTTCATTTCCGGATAGGCGGCCTGGGAACAGGCGAAGGTGCCGGTCAGATTCACATCCATCACCTGATGCCATTCCGCATCGGAATAGGTTTCCGGCCGCTTGCGGATGGCGATGCCGGCGCAATTGACCAGGATGTCGAGCCGGCCGAAATGCCGCGCGGCTTCGGCAATCATCCTGCGGCAATCCGCTTCCTTGGCGACATCGACGGCGAAGAAGGCGGCTTCGGCGCCCAGCTTCTGCAATTCCGCCATCGCCGCCTTCGCCTTCGATTCATTGCGCGCGGCGACCGCGATCCTGGCGCCCGCTTCGGCAAGACCGCGCGCCATGCCGAGGCCGATGCCGCCATTGCCGCCGGTGACCACCGCCACCTTGCCTTTGAGATCGAAGAGTTGCATGCAACCTCCCCTGGCTATGCGGCTTCCAGAAAATCGGCCACCCGATCGGCGATCGCGAGACAGGAAGTCAGCCCCGGCGATTCGATGCCGAAGAGATTGACCAGGCCGTGAACGCCATGCTGCGACGGACCCTCGATCTGGAAATCGGCGTTGGGCGATCCCTTGGGTCCGAGCTTCGGACGGATGCCGGCGTAATCCGGAGCCAGCGCGCCATCCGGGAGGCCCGGCCAATAGAGCCGGATATCGCCGTAGAATTTGTCGCCGCGCGTCGGGTCGACCGCGTAATTCGGCGTATCGATCCATTCCACATCGGGACCGAAACGGGCGCGGCCGGCAAGATCGAGGGTCATATGCGTGCCGAGCCCGCCCGCCACGGGCATCGGATAGACCAGGCGCTTGAAGGGCGCGCGGGTGGTCAGACGGAAGTAATTGCCCTTGGCGTAATAGAGGGGCGCCACATGTTCCGGCGGCAGGCCCTGCAACACCTTCGCCAAATCCTGCGCGCCGAGACCGGCAGCGTTGATGACGCTGCGGCAGTGAAGCTGCATCGCACCCTCGCCGCCGACGGTGAGCAAGATGCCGTCATTGTAGACCGTGCCGCCTTCGACCGGCGCGTTCAGCACGACGACCCCGCCGGAGGATTCGATCTCGCCTTCGAGGGCCAGCATCAATTGATGGCTGTCGATGATGCCGCTGGAGGGCGAATGCACCGCCGCGACGCAGGCCAAGGCCGGCTCCATCGCCTGGACTTCGTCCTTGGAGATCAGGCGCAGGTCGTCGATGCCGTTGCCCTCGCCCCGGACTTTCAGCGCCTGCAACGCCGGGATTTCGGCTTCGGTCACCGCGACGACCAGCTTGCCGATCTTGGCATGGGGAACGCCGCGCTCCTCGCAATAGCGATAGAGCATCGCACGCCCCGAAACGCAGAGCGTCGTCTTCAGCGCGCCGGGTGGATTGTAAAGGCCGCCATGGACGACTTCGGAATTCCGCGAACTGGTCTCGCCGCCGATCATCTTGCCGGCTTCGAGCACAATCACCTCACGACCAGCCAGGGCCAGGCGGCGCGCGATCGCGAGACCGATCACGCCCGCGCCGACGACGACGGCATCGACACGCTCACTCATGGGATCAATTGCCCCCGACCAATTGGCGATGCACGAGGTTGCGCATCAAGGCGTTGATGCCGAAGGTCCAGGGCGCAACCTTGTCGGAATGATCGACGCGGTTCCACAGCTTGCCCAGATGCGGCGAGGAGATGCTGACCGCATCGCCGACCTTATGGGTGAAGCCCATGCCCGGCTTGCCGCGATCCTGGATCGGCGCGAACATGGTGCCGAGGAAGAGCATGACGCCATCCGGATATTGATGCGTCGCATTGAGCGCCTGGGCCGCGAGGTCGAGGGGATCGCGGCTGATCTTCGCCATGCTGCTCGACCCCTCCATCACGAAGCCGTCTTCCCTTCCGGTGACATTGACCGTGATCACCGCCTGGCGCACGTCATTGATGCCAAAATTCGGATCGAACAGCCTCACGAAGGGACCGATCGCGGATGAGGCGTTGTTGTCTTTCGCTTTGCCGAGCAGGAGCGCGCTTCGCCCCTCGAAATCGCGCAGGTTCACGTCATTGCCCAGCGTCACCCCCACGACTTCGCCCCGGCTGTTGATGGCCAGCACGATCTCCGGTTCGGGATTGCTCCATTGCGATTTCGGATGCAGGCCGATATCGGCCCCGACACCGACGGAAGCCATGGGCGGGCATTTGGTGAAGATCTCGGCATCGGGACCGATGCCGACTTCCAGATATTGCGACCAGGCGCCGGTGGCGAGCAGCACCTCCTTCACCTTCTGCGCTTCCGGCGAACCCGGCTTCACCTTGGTCAGATTGTCGCCGATGATGCCGGTGATGCGCTTGCGGATCTCCTCCGCGCGGGTGGAGTCGCCGCGCGCCTGCTCCTCGATCACCCGTTCCAGCATGCTGGAAACGAAAGTGACGCCGGCGGCTTTCACCGCCTGCAGATCGCAGGGCGCCAGCAGCCAGGGGCGCTTGGGATCGCGGGCATGCTCGTCGCTGTTGGCGATGAGCTGGGCGACGGAGGCAATTTCCGGCAGGCCGGAGGCCTGTTCCAGTTTCGCCACCACATCGGCGATCTCGAACAATCCGCTCAAGGTCGGGGCGATCCGGCTGATGTCGATCGCCTGGCCGCGACGCAGGAGAATGGGAGTCGGCCCGTTGACCGCAGGGTCCCAGATCCGCCCCACCAGAGTGGCGCGAACGGCATCCTCCGGCAGGATGTTGTCGGCCGTCAAACCATTCAGCGGCGGCAGCGTCATAAATTCCTCACCCAATTCTCTTCCCCCGGTCAGCATCAGCCTTGCCTTTGGGAGGCAAACCTTTTCATATTGTACGGCAAATGTCAGTTTGAGTTTTCGGGTCACTTCTCCGGTACAGCCCATGTCCGCTTTCGAATCCCGGCCGGTCGGCCGCACCAAGCTCAAAGTCTCCGTCTTCGGCCAGGGCGGCGCGCCTCTGGGTGGCAATTTGTCGCCCGTCGGTCCGGCCCAGGCCCAAGCGACGCTGGACGCCGCCTGGGATGCCGGCATCCGTTATTACGATACGGCGCCGTTCTATGGCTATGGCCTCAGCGAGCACTATTTCGGCAATGCGCTGCGCGAGCATAAGCGCGAGGACTACGTCTTATCCACCAAAGTGGGACGCCTGCTGAAGCCGCGCACCAAGCCGCAGGCACCGAACGATCCCTGGAAGCAGCCGCTGCCCTTCGAGCCGGTCTTCGATTACAGCTATGATGCGGTGATGCGCTCCTTCGAGGACAGCCTGCAGCGCCTCGGCGTCAACAAGATCGACATCCTGCTGATTCATGATATCGGCGCCACCACACACTTCGAAAATCATGTCCCCATGATGAAGCGGGCCATGGAAGGCGGCTATAAGGCGCTGGCGAAATTGCGTTCGGAGGGCATGATCGGTGCGCTCGGCATGGGCGTCAACGAATGGGAAGTCTGCACGGAGGCCATGGGCCACGGCGATTTCGACGTCTTCCTGCTGGCCGGCCGCTATACCCTTCTGGAACAGGAGGCGCTGACGACCTTCCTGCCGGAATGCCGGAAGCGCGGCACCACCATCATCATCGGCGGGCCGTTCAATTCCGGCATCCTCGCGGTCGGCGCCAAGCCGGGCACCACCTACAACTACGAGCCGGCGCCGAAGGAGATCCTGGACAAGGTCGCCAAGATCGAGAAGGTCTGCGCCGACCACAAAGTCGCGTTGCCGGCGGCGGCTTTGCAATTCCCGCTGACCCATCCCAGCGTCTGCTCGGTGATCCCGGGTTCCCGCAACGTGGAGGAATTGAAGCGCAATCTCGATCTCTTCAGGACACCGATCCCCACGGCGCTGTGGCGCGATCTCAAAAGCGCCGGATTGATGCGTCCCGACGCACCTACGCCTTAAGGACGGGGCGTCATGGATCGCGTCGATTCCCATCAGCATTTCTGGCGTTTGGAGCGCGGCGATTACAGCTTCCCGACGCCTGTCCTGAAGCCGATCTACCGCGATTACGGACCCGCCGATCTGACACCCATCCTCGACAAGTGGAAAATCGGCAAGACGGTGATGGTCCAGGTGACGGAGACCGTCGAAGAGACCCGGTTCTTGCTGGAACTCGCTGCCACCAGCGATCGCTTCGCCGGGGTGGTGGGCTGGGTTGACTTCACCGGCGCCGAGGCCACCGTCAAGATCGACGATCTCGCCCAGAATCCAAAGCTGAAGGGCTTCCGGCCGATGATCCAGTCGATCCCGGCCGATGACTGGATCTTGCGCCCGGACATCACAACGGCCGTGCAGCAAATGACCAGGCGCAAGCTCAGCCTGGATGCGCTGACGATGCCCCGTCATCTGCCGCATCTGAAGATCCTGCTGGAGCGGCACCCGGAACTGTCGGTGGTGATCGATCACGGCTCCAAGCCGGAGATTCGCAGCGACCAGTTCCAGCCCTGGGCCGAGGAGATGCGGGAGATCGCGCGGGAATCGCGCGCTTGCTGCAAGCTCTCCGGCCTGGTCACCGAGGCACGGTCGGACTGGAGCGTGGACACGCTCCGGCGCTATGTCGATCACATCATCGCCTGCTTCGGCGCGGATCGCGTGATGTGGGGCAGCGACTGGCCGGTGGTGAACCTAGCCGGCGGCTACGATGCCTGGGCGGAAGCCACCGACAAACTGCTTTCCGGACTGAATGCAAAAGAGCGCGACGCCATCCTCGGCGGCACGGCGACCCAATTCTATCGACTCTGACGGAATATCATTGGAGACATCATGGCCAGACTGGCGGGTAAGCGCGCGGTGATCACCGCCGCGGGACAAGGCATCGGGCGCGCGAGCGCCGTCGCTTTCGCGCGCGAAGGCGCCAAGGTGATCGCGACCGACATCAATGCGAAGACGCTGGAGACCTTGCAGAAGGAC
>DASYDA010000201.1:0-3172 GCA_036499865.1 Dongiaceae bacterium
TCGGTACCGGAGACTTGCAACCGGCGCATGTCGCCGGCCTTTCGCAACCCCGCTCCGGCCTGCTAAAATAGGCGCATGTCCGGAGAGACCAAGCCCAAGGCCTTCGAACCGCCCGTCTGGAAGCAACCCGACGGCAAACCGGTATCCTGCCTTGAAAAGATCAAAGTCTTGAATCAGAACCTTGAGGAGATCCGCGGCCTTGCCCAGGACGCCCTGGAAGACGCGGTGCTGATGGGCTGCGACGAGGCGCAGATTCGTGCCGTGTTCAACGCCATGCTGGACGACCTCAAGAACCCCTATCGAAGATCGAAATGATCCGATTGCCCTTTACCCCGGCCGCCGCGTTACGCGCGCTGCCGTTCGCTTCGATTGCAGCCTTGGTGATTTGCGCCGCGGTGATTTGCGTCGCGTCGCCGGCCCAGGCGATTCCCACGGATACGGTGGTTCTCCAGGGCCTGGACAAGATCACCGCCCGGGTCTCCACCATCGATGTGCCGGTCGGCGGCACCGTGGAGTTCGGCGCCTTGAAGATCACCGCGCGCGCCTGCGACAAGCATCCCCCGGAGGAGACGCCGGAAGCGGCCGCCTTCCTCGAGGTCGTTGAGGTGAAGCCGGACGAGAAGCCTATCCTGCGTTTCAGCGGCTGGATGTTCGCCTCGAGTCCCGCGCTCTCGGCGCTGGAGCATCCGGTCTACGATCTCATCGTGCTGGATTGCGTGAACAAGTCGGGCGCTCCCGCGTCGGATGACGATGCCGCGCCGGCGCCTGGAACCACGAACGGCCAGGCTCCCGCCAATCAACCCCCGGCCAATCAAGCTCCCGCCAATCAGTCTCCCACGGGTGCCGCGCCGAGCAAATCTTCCAAGCCTTCCGGCGGCAGCTCGCAATAGAACTGCGCGCGGCGCGACAGCGAAGCCGTCAGCAGCTTGCGATATTCGTCGCGCGGGATCTCCACGGCGCCGAAATTCGAGAGATGCTTGGTGACGAACTGGGTATCCAGCAGACAATAATTGCCGAGCTTCAGCCGTGCGACCAGATGCACCAGCGCCACCTTGCTGGCATCGGTTTCCGTGCTGAACATGCTCTCGCCGAAGAAGGCGCCGCCCAGGCTGATCCCGTAGAGGCCGCCCACCAGCCGGCCGTCGAGCCAGGTTTCCACGCTATGGGCGTGGCCCATGCGGAAGAGCTGGCTGCAGAGGTCGAAGATGGTCTGGTTGATCCAGGTCTGCCGCCGGCCCGGCGCCGGCGCTGCGCATAGTTCGACCACGCGCTCGAAGGTGGTGTCGCAGGTGACCTGGAAGGGGCCGTGCCGCAGCGTCTTCCGCAGGCTGCGCGGCACATGGAAATCTTCGAACGGGATGATCCCGCGCGCTTCCGGGTCGATCCAGTAGAGCTCCGGATCGTTGCGCGCCTCCGCCATCGGGAAAATGCCGATCGCATAGGCCCGGAGCAGCATCTCCGCGGTGATTTTCGGCGGCTTCGATCGATTCGACATCCTGCGGCGGTCTGATCCCATCCCGTAAGGCGCGATTCCTAAGGCTAGCATCCGTTCCCGCCGGAATGCCACCCGCAAATGCGGCCAAGCGGACGAATGTCCACAACCCGGTGCGCGAGAACCCGGTGCGCGAGAACCACGCATTTGTCGCTGCGGGATCATGGTCAATATGGACGTGTGTCACGCACGGAGCCACCGCGACGCGTGAGTTCCCGGGGAATGTCGATCGGAGCCGAGCGGGAGCTATTCTAATACTGCGTCTCCGCCCGAAGATCCCGCACGCCGCGGCCGAGCTTGCGCCGTAATGCATCGCTCAGACACGGTGGACTGACTCATGCGGTCGCCGCGACGATGCCGCGAAAACTGCCGTCACATTGAATCGCGCGGTCGGTCTAAACCTCGCCGGCGACGAATTTTTCCAGCCAGCGGATGTCGTAGGCGCCGTTGATGAAGTCCGGCGCGGCGATGATGCGGCTTTGCAGCGGGATATTGGTCTTGATGCCGCCGATCACCATTTCCTCGAGCGAACGGCGCAGGCGCATCAGGCATTCGTTGCGGCTGCGGCCATGCACCACCAGCTTGGCGATCAGGCTGTCATAGGTGGGCGGCACGCGATAGCCGGAATAGAGCGCGGAATCGACGCGGACGCCCAAACCACCCGCTGCGTGGAATTCGGTGACACGGCCCGGCGAGGGCATGAAGGTTTGCGGGTCTTCGGCATTGATCCGGCATTCGATCGCATGGCCGTTGATCACGATATCGGATTGCTGCATCGAGAGCGGCGCCCCGGCGGCGACGCGGATCTGTTCGCGCACCAGATCGATGCCGGTGATCATCTCGGTCACCGGATGCTCCACCTGCAGGCGGGTATTCATCTCGATGAAATAGAATTCGCCGTCCTGGAACAGGAATTCGATGGTACCGGCCGAGCGGTAACCCATCGTCTTCATCGCATTGACCGCGACCTCGCCGATTCGCGCCCGCTGTTCCGCGTTGAGGGCGGGCGAGGGCGCTTCCTCCAGCACCTTCTGATGCCGGCGCTGCAGCGAGCAGTCGCGCTCGCCGAGATGCACCACATTGCCGTGGCTGTCGCCGAGGATCTGGATCTCGATATGCCGCGGATGCGAGAGGTATTTCTCCATATAGACGGCGTCGTTGCCGAAGGAGGCCTTGGCTTCCGCGCGCGCCATGGAATAGGCCTGCATCAGCTCGGCTTCGCTGGTGGCGACCTTCATGCCCTTGCCGCCGCCGCCGGCCGCGGCCTTGATCAGCACCGGATAACCGGTTTCCTTGGCGACGCGTTTCGCTTCCGCTTCGCCGGAGATCTCGCCCTCGGAGCCGGGCACCACGGGAATGCCGAACTTGATCGCGGCTTCCTTCGCGCGCACCTTGTCGCCCATCAGCGAAAGATGTTCCGGCGAGGGGCCGATGAAGGTGATGCCGTGCTCCTCCACCATCTGGGCGAAGGCGGCGTTTTCCGAGAGGAAGCCGATGCCGGGATGGATCGCATCGGCGCCGGTGATGGTGGCGGCGGAGATGATCGCCGCCATGTTGAGGTAGGAATCCCGCGAAGGCGGCGGGCCGATGCACACGCTCTCATCGGCCAGGCGCACATTCATCGCATCGGCATCGATGGTGGAATGCACGGCGACGGTGCGGATGCCCATCTCGCGGCAG
>DASYDA010000202.1:0-4630 GCA_036499865.1 Dongiaceae bacterium
GGCGATGGTCGGCACGCTGCTGGTGGCGCTGTCCGGCGGCCGGGCCGAACTCGGGCCGGTGCTGTTCGCCCTGGCGGCCGGGATCTCCTGGGGCGCCGGCGTCCTGCTCTATCAATGGAGCAGCCGCACCCATCGCGACGACGCCATGGTGTTCGCCGGCTGGCAGCTTCTCGCCGCCGGGATTTTCATGGCGATCTTCATCCCAATGAGCGGCGAATCCGCCATCCACTGGACGCCGGCCTTCATGATGGCGTTGAGCTATACCGTGATCCTCGCCACCGCCCTCGCGGTCTATGTCTGGTTCCTGTTGATCGCGCGGCTGGAAGCCGGCATGGCCTCGCTCGGCATTCTTCTATCGCCGGCGATCGGCCTCGCCTCGAGCTGGATCCAACTCGGCGAACGCCCGCCGCCGGTCGCGGCGCTCGGCCTCGGCATCATCCTCTTCGCCATCGCCTTCTTCGCCTGGGCGGAGTGGCAGCGCGCACAGGCGGCGCTGGCCCGCGGTTAACCATTTCTCGCAATCGGCGATGTGGATTAAGTATTTACAACCTTACAAGGTCGCGCTAGCCTTAGAACAAATAACGAACCAGGGGCCTCATGTCTGCGAATCATCGTCCTCTGGGTAACTACGAATGGTTGGCCGGCAATTTCTGGCGCCGGCCGAAATGGCCGCTTCTGATCATCCTCGTTCTCAATCTCGTGGGGGGCGCCGGTTTTTTTGCACGCGAGCAATGGAACTATGATCGGTGCCGCTCCCTCGGGCGTCACAACTGCGATGAATTTTGGATGATCCCCTTCATCGCACCGCCCGATGTGGCGGAGCGCGAGAAGATCGCCAAAGAGGATGAAAAACTCGGCGCTGTGGTTGATGCGGCGATTGAGCAGGCGCAATCGGGCAATATCGACAAGGCTCTGGCGATGATCGGAACCGTCGTCGAAGCGCGACCCGCCAATGCTGGAGCGCTGGAGTTTCGTGCCGACCTGGAGCGTTCGGTCGGGCAGGCAGACGCCGCGGTGGCCGACTACGACCGGCTCTATGCATTGCATATCGAGATGACGGAGCAGCGCCATCGTCAAGGACTCGTCCTTGCCGAAGCAGGCCGGATCGACGAAGCCATCGCCAAATTGGATCTGGCGCTGCAACTCGAACGGCCTTTTTACGATATCCACCGACACCGCGGCGCTTTACGTCTGGCGAAGGGTGACTTTGCCGGTGCCGAGGCGGATTTCGTCGCAGCCATCGAACTCGATGATGCGCCGAAAGGCGCCGTGGATGCGACGGTCGCATTGAGCGCCGCCAGGTTTGCGCAGGACAACGGAATAGGCGCCGTGACGGCATTGGCCAATGTCGCCGACCGGCAATCGGATTCCATGCCGGCGCAATTCTGGACCTCGCTCGTTTCCGGACAATTGGGAACCGCTGCTGGTGGACTCGGTGCGGAAAAGGTAGGCGCGGAAACGGGCGGCACGTCCAAGGACACGATGAGCCGATTGGATCGCGACTTGCTGAGCTTTGCGTCCGGAAAAGAGACCGAGACGGACGTTCTGAAGGATATTCCGCCGGCAACGGGAATCGATCAACGGACAGCGGAGGCCCGTGTCGCGTTCTATCTCGGTGCCGTTGAGATGGTGCGCGGCGAGAACGATTCGGCGCGCAAGCACTTCCAGTCAGTGATCGACCAGCGTCTGCCCTATCTGATCGAATATGGCATCGCCAAGATCTGGCTGGCGAAGCTCGCGCAGAAAACCTGAAGTCGGCGTGCGGAAAGACCGTCGGATCTGCTCGATCAATCCGCCAGCGCGAAGGGGTTGAATTTGGTGTCGCGGTCGTAGACATCGACGCCTTCATGGCGCTTCAGGAAATTGACCACGAGATAGGTGAGCGGGGTCGCCGCGGTCTCGTAGCAGACCTTGAACAGCCATTGCGCCACGATCAGGCTCATGAGCACGTCATTCGGCATCAGGCCATAGAAGGCCACGCTGCAGAAGATCGAGCTGTCGAAGGCCTGGCCGAACACCGTCGAACCGATGGTCCGGGTCCAGAGATATTTGCCCTCGGTCCAGACCTTCATCTTGGCGAGCACGGTCGAATTCACGAATTCGCCGAACAGATAGGCGATGAAGGAGGCGGCGACGATGCGGAACTGGGTGCCCAGGATCGCGTCATAGGAAGACTGGTCGTGCCAGTCCGCGTTGGGCGGCAGGGCCTGGCCGAGATAGATGGCAAGCGCCGCGAAGAGATTGCAGGCAAAGCCGATCCAGATCGCCTTGCGGGCACGCTTGAAGCCGTAAACCTCGGTCAGGATGTCGCCCAGGATATAGGTCACCGGGAAGATGAGGTCGGCCGCCTGCAGGATCACCGGATGGCCGAACAGGGTGAAGGGCGAGATGGTCTTCACCGCGATCACGTTGGAGACCAGCAGGTCGGTGACGAAAAAGGCCACCACCGCGACATAGAGCGTCGAATGTTCCGGCTTCTTGAGATCGGTCTGCATGGCGTCCTTGTCGATCCTTCGGTGCGGTCTTTTCCGGGATTTCGAGGCTCTGGCTTTCCAGGATGGGGGCTGTTATAGCCCCCGCAAATGACGCTGAAAACCGCCGATTTCGACTTCGAGCTGCCGCCCGGCCGGATCGCCCAAGCCCCGGCAAAACCAAGGGATTCCGCCAGGTTGCTGCTGGTCGGCGAGGGCCTCCAGGACCGCCGGATCGGCGATCTGCCGGGAATTCTGCGCCCGGGCGACCTCGTGATCTTCAACGACACCAAGGTCATCCCGGCCCAGCTCGAGGGCCGCAAGGGCGAGGCGCGGATCGAGGTGACGCTGATCAAGCGCGATCCCGGGGATGCGCGGGTCTGGAACGCCTTCGCCAAGCCAGGGAAGAAGCTGAAGGTTGGGGACCGAATCGAGTTCGGCGCGGGTAGACCCGTCGACCCCTCTCCCTGTCCCTCTCCCACAAGGGGAGAGGGGACGCTGTCGCAAGCGCTCGGTCTAAAGCCCTCTCCCCTTGTGGGAGAGGGTTGGGAGAGGGGTCGCTCCAGCCTATCAGAGAAGTCTCTGACGGCCACCGTCACCGACAAATCTCCCGACGGCGAGATCTCTCTTCGTTTCGACTGCGCCGAGACCGAGATCATGGCGGCGTTGCACCGCCTGGGCTCCATGCCCCTGCCGCCTTATATCCGCAAGCTGCGGCCGGTCAGCGCCGCGGATGACGACGACTACCAGACCGTCTTCGCCGCCCGCGAGGGTGCGGTGGCGGCGCCGACGGCCGGGCTGCATTTCACGCCGGAATTGCTGGCTGCCTTGGAGAGGCGCGGTGTCGCGCGCGCCGGTGTCACTTTGCATGTCGGCGCCGGTACCTTCCTGCCGGTGAAGGTGGAGGATATCGCGGAGCACCGCATGCATGCCGAATGGGGCGAGGTCTCCGCCGCCACTGCCGAAGCCTTCAACAGCGCACGCAGGGAAGGCCGTCGCGTGGTCGCCATCGGCACCACTTCGTTGCGGCTGCTGGAAAGCGCGCTGGATGCCGAGGGCGAGCTGCAGACCTTCTCACGCGAAACCGACATCTTTATCCATCCGGGGAAAAACGTGCGCTCCGCCGATCTGCTGCTCACCAATTTCCATCTGCCGAAATCGACGCTCTTCATGCTGGTCTGCGCCTTCGCCGGAACGGCACGGATGCGTGCGGCCTATGCGCATGCCATTGCGAGCGATTATCGGTTCTTCTCCTATGGAGATGCCTGCCTACTGGAACGAACTCCCTTGGAGCGCCCATCGTGAGCAAAACCTTTTCCATTCTCGCCACCGATGGCAAGGCGCGGCGCGGCCAGTTGCGCACGGCTCATGGGGTGATCAACACGCCGGCCTTCATGCCGGTGGGAACGGCGGGCACGGTGAAGGCGATGCTGCCGGAATCGGTGAAGGCGACCGGCGCCGAGATCCTGCTCGGCAACACCTATCATCTGATGCTGCGGCCGGGCGCCGAGCGCGTCGCCGCCTTCGGGGGCCTGCACAAATTCATGAACTGGCCGGGGCCGATCCTGACCGATTCCGGTGGCTTCCAGGTGATGAGCCTCTCCGATCTCCGCAAGATCACCGAAGAGGGCGTCGCCTTCCGCTCGCATCTCGACGGCGCCAAGATCATGCTCACCCCTGAGCGCAGCATCGAGATCCAGCATCTGCTGGACGCGGACATCACCATGTCTTTCGACGAATGCACGCCCTTTCCGGCGACGCCCGAACAGGCGGCGGATTCGATGCGGCTCTCCATGCGCTGGGCGGCGCGCGGTCGTGCCGCGTTCAAGCAGCGCGAGGGCTATCATCTCTTCGGCATCGTCCAAGGCGGCATCTATCGAGACCTCCGCGCGGAATCCGCGGAGACGCTGGCCGGCATCGGCTTCGACGGCTATGCGATCGGCGGACTCGCCATCGGCGAAGGCCAGCAGGAGATGTTCCGCGTGCTGGATTTCACGCCGGATTTCCTGCCCGCCGATTACCCGCGCTACCTGATGGGTGTCGGCCGGCCGGAAGACATCGTCGGCGCGGTCGCGCGCGGCGTCGATATGTTCGATTGCGTGATGCCGACCCGTTCGGGGCGCACCGGCCTCGCCTTCACGCGCACCGGCGAGCTCAAC
>DASYDA010000203.1:0-9878 GCA_036499865.1 Dongiaceae bacterium
CCCCGATCCCGCGCGGGCGATGAAGACCTATCCCTTCGAGCTCTCCGGCGGCTTGCGCCAGCGCGCGATGATCGCCATGGCGCTGGTCTGCCGCCCATCGCTGCTGATCGCCGACGAACCCACCACCGCGCTCGACGTCACTATCCAGGCACAGATCCTGAAGCTGATGTCCGATTTGAAGGCCGAGCTCGGCATGGCGATGCTGATGATCACCCACGATCTCGGCGTGGTCGCCAATATGGCCGATGAAGTCGTCGTCATGTATCACGGCGAGGTCAAGGAATCCGGCAGCGCGGAAGATATCTTCCGTCATCCGAGCCATCCTTATCTGCAGGCGCTTCTGAAGGCGGTGCCGCGCTTCGGGATGGAGCCCGGCGAACGGCTGACGCCGATCCGCGAAATCAAATCCGATCCCACCGGCATGTTCGCCGACAAGGCGACGCTGCCCGAGAATTGCGACGCCGCCGGCCCGCTGCTCGCCGTCCAGGGCCTCTCCAAGAGCTATAGGATCCGCAAGGGCGGCCTGTTCTCCTCAGGCGGCGGCAAGATAGAGGCGGTCGCCGATGTCGGCTTCGAGTTGAAGCGCGGCGAGTGCCTCGGCCTGGTGGGTGAATCCGGCTGCGGCAAGACCACCCTCTCCAAGCTGATCATGCGCGCCATCGAGGCCGATTCCGGTACCATCCGATTCAACGATCGCGGCAGCATGGTGAATGTACGGGGCTTGCAGGGCCGGGCGCTCGGCGAGTTCCGCAAGCGCATCCAGTTCGTCTTCCAGGACCCCTTCGCGAGCCTGAACCCGCGCATGACGGTGTTCGACATCATCAGCGAGCCGCTGGCGATCCACAAAGTGGGCACGCCCCGCGAGCGGATCGAGATGGTCAAGGAATTGATGGCGCTGGTCGGCTTGAACGTGAAGCATCTGAAGCGCTATCCGCACAGCTTCTCCGGCGGGCAGCGGCAAAGGATCGGCATCGCCCGGGCCTTGGCCCTGAGGCCCGATCTCCTGATTTGCGACGAGCCGGTCTCCGCCCTCGACGTCTCGATCCAGGCACAGATCCTCAATCTGCTGAAGGACCTGCAGCGACGGCTTGGCCTCACCTACATCTTCATCTCCCACAATCTCGCGGTGGTCGATTACGTGGCCGACCGGATCATGGTGATGTGTGCCGGCCGCGTGGTGGAGCTGGCGCCGTCCGAAAGCCTGTTCCGCAATCCGGTGCATCCTTATACGAAGACGCTGCTGGCGGCCGTGCCGGATCCCTCGCTGACACACCGGCTGGATTTCGCCAAGCTGATGGGCGGCAAGGCCTCGATCCCCGCCAATTGGCCGGCGCCCTTCACCATCGACACCGAGCATCATCCGGCCCTGGTCGATATCGGCGACGACCACTGGGTCCGCGCCGGCATCAGCATCCGGAGCGCGGCATGATCCGTCGCGTAATCCTGGCCTGTGCGGCGGCGGCGATCAATGCCGCGATCGGCATCGGCGTGGCGGTTTCCGCCGCGGCGCCGGCGCAGGCCGATTACATCAGCCCGCCCTACTTCGCCAAGGATGAGCAGGACGGCAAGCTGCCGCCGGTTGCGCAGCGATTGCCCGAGCATCCGGCCGTCGCCGAAATGGATAAGCCCGGCCAGCAAGGCGGCGAGCTGCATGTCCTCTTGTCGAGCGCGCGGGACACCCGCTACATCTCGTCTTATTCCTATGCGCGGCTGATCTGCTACGACCGCAACTACAAGCTCGTCCCGGATATCCTGGAGAGCTATGAGGACAAGGACGACAAGGTCTTCACCTTTCATCTCCGCAAGGGCATGAAATGGTCCGACGGCGCGCCCTTCAGCGCCGAGGATTTCCGCTTCTGGTGGGAAGACGTCGCCAACAACCACGAGCTTTCGCCGTCCGGGCCGGAAAAGACCCTGATCGTCAACGGCAAGCCGCCCAAGGTCGAGTTTCCGGACGACTACACCGTCCGCTATTCCTGGGACCAGCCCAATGCGGATTTCCTGCCGCAACTGGCCGGCGCGGCGCCGCTCTACATCTATACGCCCGCGCATTACCTGAAAAAATTCCACGCGAAATACGCCGATCCGGCGGAACTCGCCGCCCTGGTCAAGAAGAAGGGCCAGCCGAGTTGGGGCGCGCTCTACAACAAGAGCGACAATATGGGTCGCAACGACGATCCGAAACTTCCCACCCTGGATCCCTGGGTGATGCGCATGAAGCCGCCGGCGCAGCGTTACATCTTCACCCGCAATCCCTACTACTACCGGATCGACAAGGACGGCTATCAGCTTCCCTATCTCGACCAGATCGTGGCCGATGTCGTCGACAGCAAGCTCGTCCCCACCAAGGCCGGCGCCGGCGAAACCGACCTGCAGGCGCGCTACATCCGCTTCGACAACTACACTTTCCTGAAAGAAGGCGAGAAGCGGGGCAAATACTGGGTGCGGCTGTGGAACGACGGGCGCGGCAGCAACCTCGTCCTCTATCCCAATCTCAACGCCAATGACGAGGCCTGGCGCAACCTGATGCGCGACGCCCGATTCCGCCGCGCGCTTTCGCTCGGAATCGACCGGCACGAGATCAACCAGGCGATCTATTTCGGCTTGGGCAATGAAGGCGCCAACACGATCATGCCGAAGAGTCCGCTCTTCAAGCAGGATTACCGCAGCGCCTGGTCGCAATTCGATCCCGTCCTCGCCAACCGGTTGCTGGACCAGATCGGCCTCACCCAGCGCAACGAAGACGGCATCCGCCTGATGAAGGACGGACGGCCGGCGACCATCGTGGTGGATACGGCCGGCGATTCCACCGAGGAAAGCGATGTCCTCGAGCTCATCAAGGACACCTGGCATGGGATCGGCATCGACCTGTTCCCGAAGCCGTCGCAGATCGAGGTGTTCCGGAACCGGATCTTTTCCGGCGATGCCATGATGTCGATCTATTACGGCATCGATAACGGCTTCCCCTCGGCGGATATGACGCCGAAGGAGTTCACCCCCACCACGCAGCAGCAATATCAGTGGCCGAAATGGGGGCAGTATATCGAGACCAGCGGCCAGGACGGTCAGGATGTTGACCTGCCCGAGGCCAAGCAGCTGGAAGCCCTGCTCGAGAAATGGCGCCACGCTTCGACGACGGCGGACCGCACCGATATATGGACCCAAATTCTGGCGATCTGGGCCGATCAGGTCTATACCATCGGCACGGTCGCGGGGATTCCGCAGCCCGTGGTGGTCTCGCGCAACCTTGAGAACGTGCCTGTGGAAGGCATGTGGGCGTGGGAGCCGGGCGCCTTCTTCGGGGTCTACAAGCCGGATACGTTCTGGCTGGACAAGCCGGGCCCGCTGAGTCCAGTGCCCGGCGCGGATCAATAGGTCGATAGGTTGCGCCAAAGGGCGCGATGAATGGCGGGAACAATCGCCGATCCCGAGACGGGACGGCTGATGGGGAGTCGGATGCTACGTTACTTGGTTCAGCGGCTGTTCGTGATGATACCGACGCTGCTGGTCATCAGCTTCCTGGTTTTCGCCATCATCCAGGCGCCGCCCGGCGATTACCTGGAAACCATGATGTCGGAGATGCAGTCCCGCGGCGAGAACCTCAACCAAGACAAGATCGAGTTCCTGCGCAAGACCTACGGCCTCGACGAGCCCTTCTACCTGCAATACCTGCACTGGATGTTCGGCCGCTGGGATGGGCTCAATTATCAGAGCGGCGGGCTGATCTTCGGCGACATGGGCTATTCCTTCGAATACAACCAGCCGGTTTCCGCGGTGGTGGGCAGCCGCCTCAGCCTGACGGTGGTGATCTCGCTCGCCTGCGTGCTCTTCGTCTGGCTGATCTCGTTCCCGATCGCGGTCTTTTCCGCCACCCATCAATACAGCTTCTTCGACTATCTCTTCACCTTCTTCGGCTATATCGGGCTGGCGACACCGAGCTTCCTGATCGCCCTCATCCTGCTCTATTTCACCAATATCTGGTTCGGCACCTCCATCGGCGGCATCGTCGATCCGCAATACATGGACCAGCCGATGAGCTGGGGGAAGCTCGTCTCGGTGCTGCAGCATATGTGGGTCCCGGTCATCGTGATCGGGCTGCCCGGCACCGCCGGCATGATCCGGCGTTTGCGCGCGAACCTGCTCGACGAACTGCATAAGCAATATGTCGTCACCGGCCGCGCCAAGGGCCTGCCGCCCTTCCGCCTGCTGGTGAAATATCCGCTGCGGATCTCGCTCAATCCCTTCATCGCCGATATCGGCAGCCTGCTGCCGGAGCTGATCTCCGGCGCGGTGGTGGTCTCGGTGGTGATGTCGCTGCCGATCACCGGGCCTATGCTGCTCGATGCGCTGCGCGCCCAGGACATGTATCTCGCCGGCTCGTTCCTGATGTTCATGGCGCTGCTGACCGTGATCGGCATCTTCGTCTCCGACGTGGCGCTGGCCCTGCTCGATCCCCGGATCCGTTTCGGAGCCGGCAGCAAATGATCGAGATGAACGCCGACCCGCAGCCGTTGCGGCATTTCGTTTCGAAAGACCCCTTCGATCCTTATTCGGTCGAGCTGGTCTCGCCGGAACAGGAACGGCTCTACCTCGCCTCGCAATGGCGGATGATGTGGCTGCGCTTCCGCCGGCACCGGCTCGCGGTGGTGGCGGCGATCATCCTGGCGCTGATGTACACCTCGATCCTGTTTGCGGAATTCCTGGCGCCTTACAACCAGCATACCCGTAACGTGGATTTCATCTTCGCGCCGCCGCAGCGGGTGCATCTCTTCGACAAGGGGCATTTCGTCGGGCCGTTCGTCTACGGCTACGACTACCGCCTCGACATGGAGAACCTGAAACGGGTCTACACGCCGAATCCGGACAAGGTGCAGAAGATACGATTCCTCTGCAGGGGCGATTCCTATCGCTTCTGGGGATTGGTGGAGGGCGATACCCATCTCTTCTGCCCGCCGCGCGAAGGCCCCCTGTTCCTGCTGGGCTCCGACCGGCTGGGCCGCGACATGTTCTCGCGGATCGCCTATGGCGCGCGGATCTCTCTCACCATCGGCCTGATCGGCGTGACGGTGAGCTTCGTCCTCGGCATATTTTTCGGCGGGTTGGCCGGTTATTACGGCGGCTGGATCGACGATCTGGTGCAGCGCGCCATCGAGATCCTGCGCTCGATTCCGCATCTGCCGCTCTGGCTGGCCTTGGCCGCGATCCTGCCCGTCACCTGGTCGCCGATCCTGATCTATTTCGGCATCACCATCATCCTCGGCCTGATCGACTGGACCGGCCTCGCCCGCGCGGTGCGTTCGCGCCTGCTTTCCCTGCGCGAGGAGGATTTCTGCGTCGCCGCGCAATTGATGGGCGCCAGCCCCGCCCGCATCATCTTCCGCCATCTGATGCCGAGCTTCATGAGCCATCTGATCGCTTCGGCGACGCTCGCCATTCCCGGCATGATCCTCGGCGAGACCGCGCTGTCCTTCCTCGGCCTCGGCATCCGGCCGCCGATCACCTCCTGGGGCGTGCTGCTGAACGAGGCGCAGAACATCCAGGTGGTGGCGCTCTATCCCTGGCTGATGCTGCCCATGGCACCGGTGATCATCGTGGTGCTCGCCTTCAACTTCATGGGCGACGGCCTGCGCGACGCCGCCGATCCTTACAAATAGGGGCGCTCACATGGACGCCACATTCGCCGTCCTCGCCATCGCCGGCTCGCTCGCCATCGGTGCCGCCAGTCCCGGCCCCAGCTTCGTGATGGTGGTGCGGACGGCGGTGGCGAAATCCCGGCGCCACGGCTTGGCCGCGGCGCTCGGCATGGGCGTGGGCGGCGTCGTATTCTGCGCCCTGGCTTTGTTCGGACTGCAGGCGATCTTCGCCCGCGCGGAATGGCTCTATGCCGGCTTCAAGATCGCCGGCGGCGCCTATCTGCTCGTATTGGCCTTCCGCATCTGGCGCCACGCGGCCGAACCGCTCGACGTCCGGATCAATGCGGGCGGAGAGGACAACGCGCGGCGCAGCTTCGCGCTGGGCCTCGCGACCCAGCTCAGCAATCCCAAGACGCTGGTCTTCTATGGCAGCGTCTTCGCCGCCTTGCTGCCGCGCGATCTGCCGGTCTGGGGCTATCTCGTCCTGCCGCCGGTCGTGATGGCGATCGAGAGCGGCTGGTACACGCTGGTGGCGCTGGCTTTCTCGCTCTCCCGGCCGCGCGCCCTTTATCTGCGGTGGAAACGCTGGATCGATCGCTGCGCCGCCGCCGTCATGGCCGGCCTCGGCCTCAAGCTGATTTTCTCCAGTCTGCGAACGGCTTAACCCTGATCCTGACTTGACGCTGACACAGCTTGGGGTAGTGTCGCGATACTGAAGTTCAAGCGGGGCAAATCATCATGTTCAGAATACTCGGTGTCGCGGCCATGGCGGCATTGCTGTCGGCATGCGCGGCGTCATCCGCCATGACCGGGGAATACACCAAGGGTTCGGGGAAAACCCTGGCCATGGGCAAGCAGGTCTGGAGCGGTTTTGAAAGCTATGCGAGCAAGGTTTCGGTCGCCAATCCTGGCGGATTCGCTGTTGCGGTTCGCAATGGAGAAGCTGTTGCTTACGCCTACTCCTACTGCCCGGAAGGACATTGCATCGGCGGCAGCAGCACCGTCTGGGCCATGGATCATTGCCGCCAATATGGTGCCGGGGACTGCGTGCTCTTCGCCAGCAGCTCGGAAATCCTGGTGAACTATCGGGTCGAAGACCAGTAATTCACGTCATGCCGTGATCGCGATATGGCCTGGCTGCGCGGCGACGCGGCCGAGCCAATCGCGGATCGCGGGATGGCGGCCGAGATCGAAGCCGCCTTCATCCGCCACATGGGTATAAGCGTAGAGCGCGGTATCGGCGATGGAATAGGCATCGCCGGCGAACCAGTGATGTTTTGCCAAATGCCCTTCCATCACCTCGAGCGCGCGTTCGCCGCCGGCGACCTTCGCGGCCAATAGCGGTTCGTTGGCCGGGGTCTTGCCGAGATGAGCGACCCAGTGGCGCACCACCGCGATGGTCGGCTCGTGACTGTATTGCTCGAAGCACATCCACTGCACCGCCTGGCCCTGATGCCAGGGGTTCTCCGGCCAGTATTTCGTATTCTGCGCCAGATAGAACAGGATCGCGTTCGATTCGAAGAGGACGCGTCCATCCGGAAATTGCAGCGCCGGCACCTTGCCGTTCGGATTGACCTTCAGGAATTCCGGTTTCCGCGTGGAGCCGTCATCGACATTCATCTCGATGCGCTCGAAGGGAATGCCGAGATGATGGAGGAGAAGCCTCACTTTGTAGGCGTTTCCGGAGATCGCGCTATCATAGAGGCGGTGCATGACGTCCTTCCTTGCTGTGACGCCACACCATCGCAACCCGCGACGGATGGGACAATCACGGTTTTCTCACATCACCTGTGAGCCGGCGCGACAGCAATCACGGTAGATGCACCATCTTGCCCATCGGCTGCCCGCCGAGGATATGGATGTGATAATGCGGCACTTCCTGATGCCCGTGCGCGCCGGTATTGGCGATCAGCCGATAGCCGCCCTCGGCGACGTCGATCTCCTTCGCGACCTTGGCGACGGCGCGGGTGAAGGCGACGATCTCGGCCTCCGAGGCCTTCTCGCCGAAATCCTGCGCGGAGACATAGGCGCCCTTCGGAATCACCAAAGCATGCGCCTTGGCCTGCGGGCGGATATCCCGGAAGGCGAGCACATGCGCATCCTCATAGACCTTGTTGCAGGGTATTTCGCCGCGGATGATTTTGGCGAAGATATTGTTGCTGTCGTAGCTCATCGATCCGCCTCCAAACTCAACTCGGATTCTCCAGCGTGAATCGCTGCCCGTCGTCATCATAGGCGAAAACCTCGGCGAAGCGGCCCCAATTGATGACGGTGCGCAAGGTCATCTCGGCGGCTTCCGGCGTCATATGATCCTCGAGTTCTTCGCTGAAGCGGCTGCGCGGCGCTTCGTGGTTGGGGCGCTCATCGAGCACGTGGCGGATATGCGCGGCGAGCGGCAGATGGGCGATCAGGTTCTGGGCGAAGATCCGCTTCTTGCCGGCGACATCGGATTCCGCGAAATGCTTGCCGGCTTCGGTCAAACGGATGTCGCCGCCTTCGAGCTCCGCCAAACGCAGCATCTGCAAGGTTTCCGCCACCGGGAAGAGTTCGTCGATCTCCAATTGAAGGCGTTCGGCGATCTCCGGCAGATCGGCATGGCCGCGATAGGGCTCCTTCGCCACTTCCTCGGTCATGCCCGCCAGGAGATTGGTCGAGACGCGCGGCAGTATGCTGGAGATCTGAAAGCCGGGGACCTTCTCTCCGCGTGCCGCCGCCGCACCCGGCCGCGCCGTCATCGCCACATAGATCCGCTCGACGAGCGCGCGGAAGGCCGGGTCCTGCCGATTGCGCGGATGCGGCAGGTCGATCTTCAATTCCAGCATGATCTTTCCCGGATTGCTGGCGAAGAGCAGGATCCGGTCGCACATCTGCACGGCTTCCTCGATATTGTGGGTGACCAGGATCGCCGCCTTGATCGGCAACTGGCCTTCGGACCAAAGATCGAGGAAATCGGTGCGCAGGGTTTCGGCGGTGAGCACGTCCAGCGCGGAGAAAGGCTCGTCCATCAGCAGGATATTGGGATGCATGACGACCGCGCGGGCGAAGCCGACGCGCTGGCGCATGCCGCCGGAAAGCTCGCGCGGAAAGGCGGATTCGTAACCGTCGAGGCCGATCATATCGATCGCCCGCAAGGCGCGGCTGCGCATTTCCGCGGGGGCCACGCCCATCGCCTCCAGCCCGATCTCGACATTGTCGAGGATGGTGAGCCAGGGAAACAGCGCGAAGCTCTGGAACACCATGGCGATGCCCTGGGGCGGACCGACGACGGTCTGGCCGAGATATTCGACCGAGCCGCCATTCGGCTTGGAAAGTCCGGCGATCAGGCGCAGCAGGGTCGATTTCCCCGAGCCCGAGCGGCCGAGCAAGCCGACCAGCTCGTTCTCGCGCAAGGTGAGATCGACCTGATCCAGCACCATCAGGGGATCGCCGTTGGGGCGGCGGAAGCTCTTGCTGGCCGCCCGCACTTCCAGGATCTGTTCGCCGCTCATGGCTTCCTCCTCACGACATCCGGTATTTGCGTTCCGCCAGCGCATAGAGCGGACGCCAGAGCAGGCGGTTCAAGCCGATCACATAGACCACCATCACCAGGATCCCCAGCACCACCCGGTCCATGGCGCCCTCCTTGGTGGCCTCGGCGATATAGGCGCCGATGCCATGCGCCGCGATATGCTTGTCGCCCCAGCCCACCCATTCGGAAACGATGGCGGCGTTCCAGGAACCGCCGCTCGCGGTGATGGCGCCGGTCAGATAATAGGGAAACACCGAAGGCAGCGCGAAATTGCGCCACCACGACCAGCCCTTGAGGCGGAGATTGCTGCTGGCATCCTTCAATTCGCGCGGGATCACCGAGGCGCCGGCGATCACGTTGAAGAGGATGTACCACTGGGTGCCCAGCACCATCAGCGGGCTGAGCCAGATATCGGGGTCGAGGTTCAAGGCCACGATCGCCCAGACCGCGAGGGGGAAAACGAGATTGGCGGGAAAAGCCGCCATCATCTGCGCCAGAGGCTGCACCGCCGCCGCGAGATTGGGCCGCAGGCCCACATAGACGCCGACCGGCACCCAGACCAGGCTGGCCAAGGCGATCAGCACCAGCACCCGGATCAATGTGGGTAGGCCGAGCAGGAAGGCGCTCACCACCATGCTGGGCGGGAACGACCGGAACAGGTAATGGGCGCAATAGAGGACCATGAGCACGCCGACGACGATGAGAGCGGCATTCCACAACCGGTCGCCGATCGGCTG
>DASYDA010000204.1:0-4165 GCA_036499865.1 Dongiaceae bacterium
CTCTTCGGGATAGAGCCAGGCGCCGTTCGCGTCCTTATAGGATTCGTGCAGCACCATGCCCTGGGTGAAGAGGCCGGCGAAGGGCTCATCCAGCTTCACATGGCCGGTCAGCTTCATCGCCCGGCTGAAGAAGCGCGAATAGAGAAGATGCAGGATCGCGTGCTCGACGCCGCCGATATATTGATCGACCGGCAGCCAGTAATCGACCGCCTCATGCTCCACCGGCACCGTCGCGCGCGGCGAGCAGAAGCGCGCGAAATACCAGGAGGAATCCACGAAAGTGTCGAAGGTGTCGGTCTCGCGCCGCGCCTTGGCGCCGCATTGCGGGCAGTTGACGTGCTTCCAGGTGGCATGGCGATCCAGCGGATTGCCCGGCTGATCGAAGGTGACGTCGTCGGGCAACAGCACCGGCAGATCCTTTTCCGGCACCGGCACCACGCCGCAGGTCTCGCAATGGATCATCGGGATCGGGCAGCCCCAATAACGCTGGCGGCTGACCAGCCAGTCGCGCAGGCGGAACACCGTGGTGGGTTCGCCGTCGCCCTGCTCTTTCAGCTTGGCGCCCGCCTTGCGCTTCGCCTCTTCGACGTCGAGCCCGTCCAGGAAACCGGAATTGTAGATGGCGCCGTCATCGGTATAGGCGATGTCGCCGACCGCGAAGCTCTTCGGGTCTTCATCCGGGGGCAGCACGACGGGGGTGACGTTGAGGCCGTATTTCCGGGCGAAATCGAGATCGCGCTGGTCATGGGCCGGGCAGCCGAAGATGGCGCCGGTGCCGTATTCCATCAGCACGAAATTGGCGATGTAGACCGGCAGGCGTTTGCCTTCGATGAAGGGGTGCAAGGCCTCGATGCCGAGGCGGTAGCCCCGCTTCTCCTGGGCCTCGATAACGGCTTCCGAGGTTCCCGCCGCGCGGCATTCGGCGATGAATTCCGCGGCCGCGGGGTCTTTCTTGGCCGCTTCTTCCGCCAGCGGATGATCCGCCGAGACCGCCATGAAGGAGGCGCCGAAAAGCGTGTCCGGCCGCGTCGTGAAGATGGTCAGGCGATCCTCGCGGCCCGCCAGCTTGAACCGCACATGGGCGCCGGTCGATTTGCCGATCCAGTTTTCCTGCATCAGCCGGACCTTCTCCGGCCAGCGGTCGAGCGAGCCCAGGGCCTGCAGCAGGTCGTCGGCGTATTCGGTGATCTTCAGGAACCACTGGCTGAGCTTGCGCTTCTCGACCAGCGCGCCCGAGCGCCAGCCGCGGCCGTCGATCACCTGCTCATTGGCGAGCACGGTATGGTCCACCGGATCCCAGTTGACGAAGGCCTCCTTGCGATAGGCCAGGTCCGCCTTGAAGAAATCCAGGAACAGCTTCTGCTGATATTGATAATAACCGGGATGGCAGGTCGCGAGCTCGCGCGACCAGTCCAGCGACAGGCCCATGCGCTTCAGCTCGGCGCGCATGGTGGCGATGTTGTCATAGGTCCAGCGCGCGGGATGGATCTTCTGGTCGCGGGCGGCATTCTCGGCGGGCAGGCCGAAGGCGTCCCAGCCCATCGGATGCAGCACATTGAAGCCCCGCGCCCGTTTGTAGCGCGCCACCACATCGCCCATGGTGTAGTTGCGCACATGGCCCATATGGATGCGGCCCGAGGGATAGGGAAACATCTCGAGCACGTAGTATTTCGGCAGCTTGGGATCGCTCGCGGTCTTGAAGCTCTCGCGCTCGGTCCAGACCGATTGCCACTTCTGCTCGGTTTCGAGGAAATTATAACGTGACATGGCTATCGGACGGCGCCTTCCGCACCGGAGTGGAAGTCCATAACCTGACCCTTACTGCTGCTGGCCCGACATGCGCATTTGGCGTGCGCGTGTCAGGATCGCGTTCTCGAGATCGGTACCGGTATTGAGCGCCACCGGGGAATCGACCCAGCTGCCGCTTTGATTGGTCTGGCGAAACACCGAGGCGCGGACGCCGTCGGCGCGCAAGGCGCGGCCGAGGATATAGATATTGACCTTGAACCGCTCATCCGGCGTCTGCGGCGGCGTGTACCAATCGGTGATGATGACCCCGCCGAAGGGATCGGCCGAGATCAGCGGCATGAAGGAGATGGTGTCGAGCGAAGCGCGCCAGAGCAGGCTGTTCACGCCGACGCCACCCGAAGCGCCGTTATCCGGCCCATTCGGATTGCTCTGCCCATTCAGATTGTTCAGCAGGCCGCCATTGCCGAAGATCGTTTCCCGATCGCCATAGACCGGGCCGGAATCACCCCTTTGGCGCTGCTCGGGGTATTTCTGCTCACCGCCGAGGTCGAAATTGCAGGCCGTCAGGAAAAACACCGGTAGGAA
Source organism: Dongiaceae bacterium (assembly GCA_036499865.1). GTDB lineage: Bacteria > Pseudomonadota > Alphaproteobacteria > Dongiales > Dongiaceae > Dongia. The sequence goes on from DASYDA010000204.1 coordinate 2,335, forward strand.
CAGGATCGTCAGCGCGATCAGTGCCTTGGAGAGAGTGACGCGACCCCGTCGCGCAGAAAGTTTCATATTGACAGCCTCTGCTCGCCCCCAGATATAACGCGCGTCGCCCTTGGCGAAGCCGCGCGCCCGACCATTCGTTTCGATCGCTTGGGGCAAGAGAGCTAATCCTTTTGCCTATATCCGGTCAAGCTGTTGATGCCGTGGTTAAAATGCCGGCGGCCGGCGCCATGGCCGGCTCGGGACGGCGGGCTGCGAATCCAGGAATCACAATGGGCAAGATCATCTGGCTGGCCAGCTACCCGAAGTCCGGAAACACCTGGATGCGGGCGTTTCTCCACAATCTTATGCGGGATCCGCCCGAGGGTTATGACATCAACCGCATGGGTGAATTCTCGCTCAGCGATTCCACCGCCTTCTGGTACCGGGCGGCCCTCGCCGGGAAGAGCCCGGAGACCTGGACGCCCGAAGACATCGCCGGCGCGCGGAACCCGGCCCAGCAAATCATGACCCAGGCCACGACGGACAATGTGTTCGTCAAGACCCACAATGCCATGGTCAGCTACCTCGGCAAGCCGTTGATCTGTCCGGAATGGACCGCCGGCGCCATCTATATCGTGCGCAACCCGCTGGATGTCGTCATTTCGCTGGCCGATCATTACGGCCAGACGATCGAGGAGACCCTCAAGAACATGGCGGATCCCGGGAATGTCACGATCCCGAACCAGGACATCGTCTATGAAGTGCACAGCAGCTGGTCGCTGAATGTGCAGAGCTGGACCACGCAGCCCGCGCCCTGGGTCCATATCGTGCGCTACGAGGATATGCTGAACAATCCGCGCAAGGTCTTCGCCAAGGTGGCCGGCTTTCTCGGCCTCAAGCCGTCGACGGCGCGGCTCGACCGCGCGATCCAGCGCTCATCCTTCGATAGTCTCCGCAAACAGGAAAGCGAGAAGGGTTTCCGCGAGACCTCGCCCAAGGCGACGCGCTTCTTCCGTGTCGGCAAGGCCGGTCAGTGGCGCGACGTGCTGAGCGACGCCCAGGTCGAGGCGGTGGTGGCGGGCCACAAGGAGCAGATGCAGCGTTTCGGCTACTGGCCGCTCTGAGGTTTGCGATTCGCGACGGCGCGGGTTTGGGCAATGCGCACAACCGCCGCCGCCGAAGTGCAATTCCGGAACTATTCATCGATCTGCAGTAAATGATTCGACAATAGCGAATAGATATTTTTTATTAGGCCTCAATACCCAATTGTTGGGCAAGTTTTACAAAAACTACACGGAACTGTCGTTGATGTTCGCCGCCGCCTCGGGAATCTTCACCCCGACTTTCGGACGTGCGTGAGCAGCCGAAGGATGCTCGGCATCGCAGTGTTGCCGGGTGGGCGATCAATGCGGGGAACCCAAATGAAAAAAGTGCTTCTAACGTCGTCGGCGCTGCTCAGCGTCGCGACCGTCGCTCAGTCGGCGCAGGCTTCCGATGGAATCAAGTTGGATATCGGCGGCTTCTATCGTTCCGCCTACGTCATGAGCTTCGACAAGGACCAGGCCGGCGCGGCCGGCCATGGCAGGACCTTCGACAAACTGCTCGACGATTCGGAAATCTATTTCAAGGGCGAAACCACGCTCGATAACGGCCTCACGGTCGGCGCTCGTGTGGAGCTCGAAGGCGAAACCGCCGGCGACCAGATCGATATGAGCTACGTCTATTTCCAGGGCGGTTTCGGTAAGATCGTCGCTGGTACCGTCCACGACGTGTTGGAAGAAACCTGCGTGGTCGCCCCGGGCGGCACGCCGAACTTCTCCGGCTATTCACCGCATGGCGGCGGCGACAACAA
>DASYDA010000205.1:0-2173 GCA_036499865.1 Dongiaceae bacterium
ACCGACACCCTGGTTACTTCGGTGAAGAAGACCAACCGTCTGGTGACGGTCGAGGAGGGCTGGCCCTTCGCCGGCATCGGCTCCGAGCTCGCCGCGGTGATGATGGAGAAGGCGTTCGATTACCTCGATGCGCCGGTCGCCCGCGTCGCCGGCGTCGACGTGCCGATGCCTTATGCCGCCAACCTTGAAAAACTCGCGCTGCCGCAGGCTTCCCATATCGCGGAAGCGGCGAAGCAAGTCTGCTATCGCTGAGCGGGAGGAAGCGCCATGCCGATCAATATCCTGATGCCGGCCCTCTCGCCCACCATGACCGAGGGCAATGTTTCCAAATGGCTGAAGAAGGAAGGCGACGCCGTCAAAGCCGGCGACGTCATCGCCGAGATCGAAACCGACAAGGCCACCATGGAGGTGGAAGCCGTCGATGAGGGCAAGATCGGCAAGATCGTCGTCCCCGCCGGCACCGAAGGCGTCAAGGTCAATGACGTGATCGCCGTGCTGCTGGAGGAGGGCGAGAGCGCCTCCGACATCTCGGCGACGCCGCAAAGCGCGCCGGAACCGGCGAAAAAAGCGGCCGACGCGAAGCCGAAGGCAGCGCAACCTTCAGCGCCGGCGGCGGCACCCAGTCCGGCGCCCGCGCCTGCCGCAGCGACTCCCGCCGTACCGGCTCCGAAGCCGGCGGCCTCGGGCAATCGCGTCTTCGCCAGCCCGCTGGCACGCCGCATCGCGCAGGAGAAAGGCATCGACCTCTCCGGCGTCACCGGGAGCGGCCCCAACGGGCGCATCGTCCGTGCCGATGTCGAGAAGGCGCCGGCCGGCGCAAAAGCGGCACCATCCGCCGCGCCGCAGCGTGGCGCGGCGCTTCCGGCCACACCCAGTTTCGGCGGTTTCGGCGAGCCGGAATTCGAACTCATCCCGCACACCACCATGCGGAAGACCATCGCGCGCCGGCTGCAGGAATCGAAACAGTTCGTTCCGCATTTCTATCTCACCGTGGATTGCGAGATCGACAAGCTCCTCGCCTTGCGCGAGGAAGCCAATGCCGGCTCGGCGAAGGATGGACCGAACGCCTACAAGCTCTCGGTCAACGACTTCATCATCAAGGCGATGGCCATCGCGCTCATTCAGGTGCCGAAGGCCAATGCCTCCTGGAGCGATGAAGGCGTGAAGATGTACAAATCCGCCGACATCTCGGTGGCGGTGGCGATCCCCAACGGCTTGATCACGCCGATCATCCGCCATGCTGAGAAGAAGCGCCTGACCGAAATCTCCGCGGAGATGAAGGAACTCGCCGCCAAGGCCAAGGCCGGCAAGCTGATGCCGGAGGATTACACCGGCGGCAGCGCCTCACTCTCCAATCTCGGCATGTTCGGCATCAAGAGTTTCAGCGCCATCATCAACCCGCCCCAGGCCACCATCCTCGCGGTGGGTGCGGGCGAGAAACGACCGATCGTGAAGAACGACCAGCTCGGCATGGCGACCATGATGAGCTGCACGCTCGCCGTCGATCACCGCGTGGTGGACGGCGCGCTCGGCGCGGAACTGCTGGGAGCGATCAAGCGGCTGATCGAAAGTCCTGCCGCGATGTTGGTCTGATGTCGTGCTGAACCTTCGAGACCCACGAACCATCAAGAGCATAATCCTGACTCTTGCAGGCATGGCGGCAGTCGCAATAGTGATCGTCGCTGGGGGTATCTACTGGTACCACCATGCCAAAGCGGATTTTACGAACCCCGCATTCGCGTCGAGCTTTAATCAGTCGTTTCGGGAAAGCTTTTACAATAGCTGTATCGATGGTTCCCAGAAGGCCTTCGACGCGAAGGGGCTTACGCTAACTGACGATCAACGAGAAAAGTTGAAGCAAATTTGCGGCTGTGCCGCCGATGGCGTGGCGAAGGAAGCGACCAAGTACGATGGCATGACCATGCCCGATATGATCGCGGCCATAAAAAGCGACCCCAAGGTCAAGGAAATATCGCGGAGTTGCGCCGTTCAGAATGGCGTGGCAGTCCCCGGATAAAGGAAGTCTAACCATGGCCGACACATCCTTCGACGTCGTCATCATTGGTTCCGGACCCGGCGGCTATGTCGCCGCGATCCGGGCCGCCCAACTCAACCTGAAGACCGCGATCGTCGAATGCGCGCATCTCGGCGGCATCTGCCTCAATTGGGGCTG
>DASYDA010000206.1:0-2393 GCA_036499865.1 Dongiaceae bacterium
CGCGGCCTGACGTCGGGGGAATGGCAGCAGCTCACCTCGGACCAATATCATCCGCTGACCAACAAGGCGATCGCCGGCCAGTTTCCCCCCGGCTCGACCTTCAAGATCGCGACCTCGATCGCCGCCCAGAGGGTGGGCGTCAGCCCGTCCTTCAACGTGTTCTGTCCCGGCTACTATCAGCTCGGCAATATGCGGTTCCATTGCTGGCGGAAAGCGGGACACGGCCATCTCGACATGCCCGGCGGGCTGCAGAATTCCTGCGACGTCTATTTCTACGAATTGGCCCGGGTGATCGGCATCGACGCCCTGGCGGCCGGCGCCCGCGAACTCGGCCTCGGCGATGTCTGCGGCCTCGACCTGCCTGGCGAGCGCCCCGGCGTCATCCCGGATCGCGCCTGGAAGAAAGCCACCATGGGGGAAAGCTGGCACCAGGGCGAGACGCTGATCAACGGCATCGGCCAGGGCTTCGTGCTGGCGACGCCACTCCAGCTCTGCGTCATGACCTCCCGTGTCGCCAATGGCGGCTATGCCGTGAAGCCGCATCTCTTCAAGGCGGCCGAGGTGCAGAAGGCGGACGGGCCGAGCCCTTATCCGAAGATGAATCTGGACGACAGCTGGCTGCAGACGGTGCGCGACGGCATGGACCGGGTCTGCAACAATCCGCGCGGCACCGCCTATAACGCGCGGATCCCCATTCCCGGCATGGAAATGGCCGGCAAGACCGGCAGCGCCCAGGTGCGGCGCATCAGCATGGCGGAGCGTGCCGTGGGCGTGCGCAAGAACGAGGACATGCCCTGGAAGGAGCGCGACCACGCATTGTTCGTGGCCTTCGCGCCGGTGCATGATCCGCGCTACGCCTGCTGCGTGGTGATCGAGCATGGCGGCGGCGGTGCGCTCTATGCCGGTCCCATCTGCCGCGACATGCTGATCGAGACCCAGCGGCGCGATCCCGCCAGGCGCAATCCCAACAGCGAAGGCGGCCGGCGGGAAATGCCATGATCCGCATAGAATTCCAGGGATCGGGCAACCGGTATCGCGTGAGTTGGCGCGAAAAGGTCTCGCATATCAGCTGGCCGATCGTGTTCCTGATCGGCTGCGTGGCGGCGATCGGCTTCGCGATGCTCTATTCCGCGGCCCATGGCAGCGCCGATCCCTGGATGGACCGGCAGATGATTCGCTTCGGCGTCGGCCTCGCCTTCATGTTCGGCGCGGCGATGATCGATCTGAAGACGTTGATGCGCGTGGCCTATCCCTGCTATCTCGGCTCCGTCCTGTTGCTGGTCTGGGTGGATTTCGCGGGCCAGGTCGGCATGGGGGCGCAACGCTGGATCGATCTCGGCGTCATCCAGCTGCAGCCCTCCGAGATCATGAAGGTGACGCTGGTTTTGACCCTGGCGCGCTATTTCCACGGCCTGAGCTATGAGGAGGTCGGCCGGCCGATCTCCCTGATCATCCCCACGATATTGGTCCTCATCCCGGCCGGGCTGGTGCTGAAGCAGCCGGATCTCGGCACCGCCGGCATGTTGATGATGGTGGCGGCGGCGATCTATGTCACCGTCGGCGTGCGCTGGTGGAAGTTCGCGCTGGTCATCAGCCTCGGCGCGGTCGCCGCCTATTACGCCTGGAATTCGGGCTATGTGCACGATTACCAGAAGGCGCGGATCATGACCTTCATGAATTCCGACAGCGACATGCGCGGCGCCGGCTATCACATCACGCAATCGAAGATCGCGCTCGGCTCCGGCGGCATGTGGGGCAAGGGCTTCCTGCAGGGAACGCAGAGCCATCTCGACTTCCTGCCGGAGCGGCAGACCGATTTCATCTTCACCATGTTCGCCGAGGAATTCGGCATGGTGGGGAGCCTGGTCCTGCTCGGGCTCTATGTGCTGCTGGTGATCTACGGCACGGTGATTGCCATCCGCAGCCGCAGCCAGTTCGGGCGGCTGCTGGCTTTCGGTTTGAGCTTCAACGTGTTCTGCTACTTCTTCATCAACACCGCGATGGTGATGGGGCTGATCCCGGTGGTGGGGGTGCCGCTGCCGCTGATCTCCTATGGCGGAACCGTGCTGATCACCGTGCTGATCGGCTTCGGCCTGATCATGTCGGTCAACATCCACCGCGACCAGCGGATCGGCCGGCGGCTCGGCAATGAGGATAATTAGGGCCGGTTCTCCGGCCCGGCCGCATTCGGCAAGTCTTTGGCAGAAATGGGAAATTGGACTATCGACAAAGCCGGGACCCTTTGCTATACCCCGCCGCGGTCGCGCATCCAGCGACCTTGGTGGTTTTCCGGACCGGATTTCCAAGGGTTCGGGCGCATAGCTCAGTTGGTAGAGCAGCTGACTCTTAATCAGCGGGCCGTAGGTTCGAGTCCTACTGCGCCCACCATTTAA
>DASYDA010000207.1:0-8751 GCA_036499865.1 Dongiaceae bacterium
CCATCATCGAAGGAGGCCGGCCCGCTCCTGCCGAACCTGCCGGTCGATATCGATCTCCAGCGGCTCGCCATCGCCCGATTGGAGCTCGGCCCCACCATCATCGGTGAGCCGGCAAGCTTCGCCATCGACGCCAAGGCAAAGTTCGGCAACCCAAAGGCCGGTCTGCAGGCCGCCTTGGGCTTCCACCGGCTCGACAAGGATCTCGATCGCGCGAACCTCACGCTGGATTATCGTCCCGCCTCGGAGAGCCTGATCGTCGACCTTGCCGCTGAAGAGCCGCAAGGCGGGTTGCTGACCAAGCTACTGGGCCTTGCCGGCGAGCCGAAGCTGGAAGCGCGGATCCACGGCGAGGGACCGCTGGCCGATTGGCATGCCGATGGGTCGGCGAAGATCGACGACAAGCCGCTTTTCGATCTCAAGGCCGCCAGCCATGGGAGCGAGAAGCGCACGATCTCTCTGCAGGCGAAGCTGCAGCCGGACATCCTCTTGCCCGCGAATCTGGCGCCGCTGGTTTCCGGCGGGGTCACCCTCGATGGCCAGGTGCAGATCGCCGGCTCCGATCAGCCGATCGCCATCGACCGGCTGGCGATCACGGCGCCGGCCGCGACGCTCTCGGCCAAGGGCACGGTCGATCCCGGGAAAACCGTGGCCCTCGACCTTGCCTTGCAGACCGGCGATTCGACGCCCCTTCAACCGCTGCTGCCGCCCGATCTCGCCTGGACGCGGACGGACGGAACCGTCCATGTCGAAGGTGCCTTCGACGCACCGAAAATAAGCGCGGGCTTCAATGTCGATTCCCTCGACTTCCAGGGCAACCGGATCGCCCGGACGAAACTGAACGCCGCCGCCACCCTGCACACCGATACCTTGGCGGTGGATGGCATCACGGTCTCGCTCGATGCCGGAGACATCGCGCTCGCCGACCCGAAATTGCAGCCGCTGCTGGCCGACGGCGTCACGCTCGATTTCGCGGGCGCCCTGGACAAGAGCGGTGCCATCAAGGCCGACCGGCTGAACCTCCGCGCCGGTGCCGTCGCCCTGAGCGCCGCGGGCACGGCGCAGGGTTGGGGCGAGAGCCAGGCGCATCTTGATGCGAAGCTCGATGTCGCCGATGCGGCCGGCCTCTTCACCGTCGCAGGTTTGCAGGGCGCTGGCGCATTGCATCTCGATGCGACCCTGGACAAAACCGGCGAAGCGCTGGCCGCCAAGCTCGACGCGCAGACCAAGGCACTTTCGCTGGGCATCGCCGCCGCCGACCGCCTGTTGGGAGCGGAACCGCATCTCCACGCGACCGTCAATCGGGATGCCGCCGGAACCTTGTCCCTGACGGATTTCGCCCTGGACGGCCAGCGCCTCGATGCGAAGGCGTCCGGTACGCTCGACAGTGCGCGGACCCTGGCTTTCAAGCTGGGAGGGGACCTCCAGGATCTTTCCGCGGTCGTGCCGGGCGGCAAAGGCGCCCTGCACGCCGATGCCAATATTTCCGGCACGCTGGATGCGCCGACCGCCCATATCCAACTCACCTCGGATCGCCTGGCCGCGAGCGGGATGAGCGTGACCGCGCTCCAGGCGACAATCGACGGCAAGAATCTGCTGGCGGCACCGGAAGGCAATATCGGCCTCAAAGCACAATTGGCGGGCCTGGCCACGCAATTGGCGCTCGCTTTGCATGCGGATTTGCCCAAGAACCAATTCACCCTGTCGGGCATCAAGGCGCGCCTCGGAAAGACCACCGCCACCGGTGATGTCGCTGTCGTGGGCATGCTCGCGAACGGCAAGCTTTCCCTCGACAGTCCGGATCTTGGCGAGTTGGCGCCGCTGTCCGGCCAGAAAATGGCGGGGGCGCTCCAGGCCGATATCGCTTTGCGTGCGGCGCAAGGGAAACAGAACGTCGAGCTTCATGCCAAAGGCCAGAAGCTCGAAGCCGGCGGCGCGACAATCGAGGATGCGGCCATCGACGGCACCGTCTCCAACGCGCTGCAGAGCAATCCGGCCATCGATCTCACCGCGATGCTGGGCAAAGTTGCAGCCGGTGGGCAAAAACTCGACCGGATCGATGCGAAGGCTTCGGGCAGCCTTGCCGATCTCTCGGCAAGGCTCGATGCCGCCGGGCCGGACATCGCGCTGGCGAGCATCGCCGGCGTCAAACACACCGCTTTGGAGACCGCGATCGATCTGTCGAAGCTCGATCTCACTTTCCGGAAGCAGAAAGCCAGCCTCACCCGGCCGGCGCAGATCGTCCTCGGCGCGGATAGAATACAGGTCTCCAACGTCGCGCTGAGCGTCCAGGGCGGATCGCTCAATCTTGATGCCGCTCTGGCTCCCGCCGGCAACCGGATCGATCTCAAGCTGGCGAAGCTGCCATTGTCCCTGGCAGAGGTCGCGGCGCCTGATCTCCATATGCTCGGCACGCTCGACGGTACATTCCAGCTCGACGGCACCAAATCCGCGCCGGAGGCGGTCCTGTCACTGAAGGGAACGGGGATCGGCGTGGTCGGCGCCAGCGCGCAATTGGTCAATCTCTCCACGGATGCAACTTGGCGCGCCGGTCGGCTCGACGCGAAAGGCCGGCTCGATCTTTCCGGCAAAGGCGCGCTCGATTTCATGGCAGGCGTTCCTCTGGCCGCCGATGCGCAGGGGCTTCCGGTCTTCGCGATGTCGGCGCCGCTTAAGGCCGATGCCAATGGCAAGCTCGATCTCGGTCTGGCGAACGCTTTCATCCCGGGCGGCGTCGACCGTGTGGCGGGCCAGGTGGATATTGCGCTCGACGCCACGGGGACTCTGGAGAAGCCGCAGCTCTCCGGGAAGATCGATCTCTCCAACGGAAGATACGACAACCAGCGCTATGGAACACGGTTGACCAACATCACGGCCCATATCGAAGGTTCGGGCGGCGCGCTGAAGATCGCTTCGCTGACGGCCAACACCCCGGATGGCGGAAAGCTCAGCGGCGGTGGGAATGTCGACTTCGACACATCATTGGTCGATATCACGCTCGATATGGACCATGCGCGGATGATCAACGCGCCGATCGGCACGGCGGTCACCAGCGGGAATCTGGCGGTCAAGGGCAATCTGAAGCAGGATCTGGCCCTGACCGGCAAGGTGCGGATCAACAAGGCCGAGATCCGCATTCCGGACAAGCTTCCGCCCAATGTCGAGGAAATCCAGGTCGTCGAAGTGAACTTGCCTCCGGATCAGGCGGCGCGCCTGGCGGCGCTCAACAAGCCGCCGGCGAAATCCATCAAGATCGGTCTCGATCTCACCGTCGATGCGCCGCAGCAGGTGTTTGTGCGGGGGCGCGGCCTCGATGCCGAACTCGGCGGCAAGCTTGCTATCCGGGGGACGGCAGACCAACCGGTCATTCTCGGCAATCTCGATCTCCGCCGCGGTACCTTCAATCTGCTCGGTCGCAATCTCGATTTCGACCACGGCAAGATCACGTTCAGCGGGGGCACCAAGATCGATCCGCTGTTGGATTTTTCCGCGACCAGCAAGGCGGAGGACACCGACGTGACAATAACCATCGGCGGCACCGCGACTCAACCGACCTTCACCCTGCATTCCACGCCGGAGCTGCCGCAGGATGAAATCCTTGCGCGCCTGCTGTTCGGCAAGGCGAGCGGCGAGCTTTCGCCGTTCGAGGCGGTACAGCTCGCCCAGGCCGCGGCGGCGCTGGCGGGAGTCGATGCCGGCGGCGGCGTGCTCGACAAGTTCCGCCAGACCTTCGGTCTCGACCGCCTGGATATTTCATCCGGCGATGAAGACAATTCCGGCCCCAGCGTGAGCGCCGGCCGCTATATCAGCCGCGGTGTCTTCGTCGGGGCGAAACAGGGATCCAAGCCCGGCAGCACCGCCGCGACGGTCGAGATTCAACTGGCGCCCAATGTGAAAGCGGAAACCGAAGTCGGCGCGGATTCCACCGGGAATGCCGGCGTCAATCTGGAATGGAATTATTGAGTCACAAACCGTCCGCCCGCTTCGTCCTTGCTATGGAAAGCGTTGAAATACGGATTGGCCATGCCGGAAGCCGTGGATATTCATAGCCATAGGCGCATGCTGCAGGGCATCGCCTATCGCATGCTGGGCTCGGTCGCGGAAGCCGAGGATGCCGTCCAGGAGACCTATCTCCGCTGGCATCGTCAGGAGCAATCCGGCCAGGTGATGGAGATCCGCGAGCCCCGCGCCTGGCTGATCACCACTTTGACCCGGCATTGCATCGACAAGCTCCGCGCCGCCAAGGCCACCCGGGAGAGCTATGTCGGCATGTGGCTGCCGGAGCCGGTCGTGCCGGAGGCCCAGGAGGAGCCGGTCGACCGCATGGAACTGGCTGAGACGCTGTCCATGGCCATGCTCATGCTGTTGGAGCGGCTGTCGCCCGCCGAGCGCGCCGCCTATCTGCTGCACGAAGTCTTCGAGACCGATTACGACCGGATCGCGGAGATCCTGGGCAAGACCGAGCCCGCCTGCCGGCAATTGGTGCATCGGGCGAAGGAACGGGTGAAGGCGGGTAAGCCGCGCTTCGTGCCCTCGCGTGAGGAGCAGGAGAAGACCCTCACGGCGTTTCGCGCGGCCGTTTTCACCGGCGACCTCGACAGCCTGGTCTCGCTTCTCACCAACGATGCCACGCTCTACGGCGATGGCGGCGGCAAGGTCGCGATGGTGCTCAATCCGATCTACGGCGCGGACAAGATCGCCCGCTTCTTCATCGGCGTGCGCGGCAAGCAGCCGGCGGGCCATGTCATCGAGCCGCGCATCATCAATGGCGCGCTCGGTTTCGTCTCATTCGTCGGGGATCAGGTGATCCAGGCTTTGGCGATCGAATGGGACGGGCCGCGGATCGCCGCCCTGCATGCGGTGCGCAATCCGGACAAGCTGAAGCATCTCACGCGTTAGGCCGCGCGTTCCACCTTCAGGATCGTGCCTTGCACGTCGGTCACGGTGACTTTTGCGCCGGCCGGGGCATCATGGCCTTCCGCGCGCCAGACCGAATCGTCGATCTTCACCCGGCCGCGACCATTCACGATGCCCTCGGTCAAGGTGCCGCTGCGGCCGACCAGGGATTCGCCGCGGCGATTGAGCGTGACGTCATCGGTGGCGATCAGCATGCGCCGGCCGAAACGGGTCCAGCCGATGACGGAGAGCGCCGAGAGCGCCGCGAACAGGATGAGCTGGGTCTCCCAGCCCATACTGGAGATCACCAGCACCACCAGCGCCGTGATCAGTGCCGCCCCACCCAGCCAGATGAAGGCGAAGCCGGGCGTCAGCATTTCTATCCCGGCCAGAACCGCGGCCAGGACCAGCCAATGCCAGAATTCAAGATGGTCGAAGAAGCCGGACATATGTGGCATCCAGTCTGAAGTTGGCATTACGCGGTGAGAGTCTTCGACCCCTCACCCTGTCCCTCTCCCTCAAGGGGAGAGGGGACGCTGGGGCACGGGCCTTTAAGCATTTCTGTCCCCGAGTTTGGTCTGATGGATGACGCCGCTCGGTGAACTCCCTCTCCCCTTGAGGGAGAGGGTAGGGGTGAGGGGTCACTCGATTTTTCCCGTCGCGTCTGCATTACGTCTGCGGACGACCATTCCATGGCCCGCCCGCTTGCCCCGCCTGCTGCTGCCCGAGCGCGGATTTCGCCAGTTCCGCGATGCCGCCGATGGCGCCGATCACATTGGCGGCTTCCAGCGGCATCAGGATGACCTTCTGGTTCGGCGCGGTCGAGAGCGCCTGCAGCGCTTCCACATATTTGACGCCGAGGAAGTAGTTGATCGCCTGCACGTTGCCCTTGGCGATGGCGTCGGAAACCATGGTGGTCGCCTTGGCTTCCGCTTCCGCCGCGCGTTCCCGGGCTTCCGCCGCCCGGAACGCCGCCTCGCGCTGGCCTTCGGCGGAAAGGATCGCGCCCTGCTTCTCGCCTTCCGCCTTCAAGATGGCGGCCTGACGGAAACCTTCGGCTTCCAGGATGTTGGCGCGCTTCTCGCGCTCGGCCTTCATCTGCCGCGCCATGCTGTCCACCAGTTCCTTGGGTGGCGCGATGTCCTTGATCTCGATGCGCGTTACCTTGATGCCCCAGGGCGAGGTCGCGTCATCCACCACATGCAGGAGCTGGTGATTGATCTTGTCGCGCTGCGAGAGCAGCTCGTCGAGATCCATCGAACCCATCACGGTGCGGATATTGGTCATGGTGAGATTGAGGACCGCGACTTCGAGGTTGTTGACCTCATAGGCCGATTTGGCCGCGTCCAGCACCTGATAGAAGACGACGCCGTCCACGCTCACCATGGCGTTGTCCTTGGTGATGACTTCCTGGGTCGGAACGTCGAGCACCTGCTCCATCATGTTGACCTTGGCGCCGACCCGGTCGAAGAACGGCGTGATCAGGTTGAGGCCGGGCCGGAGCGTATGCGTGTAGCGCCCGAAACGCTCGACGGTCCATTCGCGCCCCTGCGGCACCGATTTGATACCCATGAGCGCAATCAGCACCGCCACCGCGACGACGACGATGGCGAGCACCGCGAAAGTAGTCATGTCTGGTTATCCCGTCCCAATAGCCCGAAGGCTGCCCCGAAGGTTGTAGAACTGGCCGCTTTTGCGACCCGATGTCGCAGATAATGTAATCCCACCGTGGCCGGGTTCAAGCGAAACCGGATAAGGCTTTGTTACACTTGGCGGATCTTGGGGGTTAGGGTTTCGACCGCGGCCATCTCGGCGGTGGGCGACTCCAGTTCCACGGCGGTGATGTCGCGGGCGCGCTTGGTCACTTTGTCGGTCGAGGTGCGGATCTGCGCCACGTCATCCACCGCCTGGCGGAAATGAGTCTGCAGCTTATCGACCCGCTCATCCAACCGGCCCATATCCTTCAGCATCTCGCCGACCATCTTCTGGATGACATGCGCCTGTTCCCGCATGTTGACGTCGCGCAGGACGGCGCGAATCGTGGTTAACGTCGCCATCAGCGTGGTGGGCGAGACCACCCAGACCCGCAGTCTTCCGGCCTCTTCGACGAGGCTCGGGAAATTGGCGTGCAGTTCCGCATAGACCGCTTCCGAGGGCAAGAACATCAGGGCGGATTCCGCGGTCTCGCCGGCCACGATGTATTTCTCGGCGATCGCCTTCACATGGGTGCGGATCGCGGTGCTGAAATCGCGCTGCGCCAGCTTCGTCGTCGCTTCGTCCTTGGCCTCGCGCAGCGCGCGATAGGCCTCCAGCGGGAATTTGGCGTCGATGCCGATGGCGCCGGGCGGGTTCGGCAGTTTCAGCAAGCAATCCACCCGCTTGCCGCTGCTTAATGTCGCCTGGAACTCGTAGGTCGAGGGCGCCAGGATGGTTTTCACCAGATCGGCAAGCTGGGTTTCCCCGAAGGCGCCGCGGGTCTGCTTGTTGGAGAGGATGTCCTGCAGCCCCACCACCTGGCTCGAAAGCTCGGTGATGTTCTTCTGGGCGGCGTCGATGACCGCCAGCCGCTCCTTCAATTCCGCCAGGGATTGGCCGGCCTGGGCGGCGGATTGCTGCAGCCGGTCGGAGACCCGGTCGCCGAGCTCCGTCAGCCGCCGGTCAATCGCCGCCTGGGCGCCGGTCTGCTGGGCCGCCAGCTGCTGCAGTTGGCCGGAAAGCACCTCTACCCTTGGGTCGGGGGCGGGCGCCGGGACGGCGCGGGGCCTAAGCTGCAGAAAAACCAGCAGCAACACGCCGAGAACGGCCAAACCGGAGAGAAGCAGTGGCAATTGGGCCATGGAGAAGGGCCTTTCCGACTCGGAACAAATTAAGCACGATTGCTTGACGATAGCGGCGGAAATCCATAGGTAAAAGCGCAAAGGAGTGCGTAAAACCCATGGCCATTCTGCCCATCATCACCGCGCCGGACCCCCGGCTGAAGCAGGTCTCGAAATCCGTCGCCAAGGTCGATGGCGAGATCCGCAAGCTGATGGACGATATGCTGGAGACCATGTACCGCGCCCCCGGCATCGGCCTGGCGGCGCCCCAGGTCGGCGCGTTGAAGCGCGTGATCGTGCTGGACCTCGCCCGGGATGACGAGGAGCCCGCGCCGCTGAAAATGGCCGATCCGGAAATCACCTGGGTTTCCGACGAAGACGCCACCTATAACGAAGGCTGCCTCAGTCTCCCCGAACACTACGCCGACGTCGTGCGCCCCGCCGCCTGCAAGGTGCGCTATCTCGATTACCAGAACGAGATCCGCACCATCGAAGCCGACGGGCTGCTGGCCACCTGCCTGCAGCATGAGATCGACCATCTGGACGGCGTGCTGTTTGTCGACCACCTCACCGCCCTGAAGCGCAACATCATCCTGCGCAAGCTCTTGAAGATGAAGAAGAGCGACCAGCCGGTCTCGGCCTGAACTTTCATGACGCCGTTACGTGTGATTTTCATGGGTACGCCGGATTTCGCGGCGGCCGCTTTGAAGGCGCTGATCGCGGCGGGCCACGAGATCGCCGCCGTCTACTCCCAGCCGCCGCGCCCGGCCGGTCGCGGCCAGGATTTGCGGAAATCTCCGGTTCAAACGCTGGCGGAAGCGCAAGGGCTGCCGGTTCGCACGCCGGTCAGTCTGAAAACCGCCGAAGCCCAGGGTGAATTCGCCGCGCTTAAGGCCGATGTCGCGGTGGTCGCGGCTTATGGCCTGATCCTGCCGCAAGCGATTCTGGATGCGCCGCGGCTCGGCTGTCTCAACATCCATGCGTCGCTTTTGCCGCGCTGGCGCGGAGCGGCGCCGATCCAGCGTGCGATCCTGGCGGGTGA
>DASYDA010000208.1:0-7553 GCA_036499865.1 Dongiaceae bacterium
CGCATATCACCGGGCATTTCGCCGATCTCACGGCTTCGCTTCCCGCGATCCCGCCGGAGAACATCGACTGGAGCGGGGCGCGGCTGGTGATCGGCATCGCCGAGAACGATGCCATCCGCGATCTGAAAATCGCCGTCAACGACCAGCAGCCGATTCCCGAAGACCGATTGCGTCCCGATCCCTGGCTCAATGATGGGCTCAACGCCGCGATTCCGCTGACTTCCGCCGATATCGCGAAGCCCGTGGATTTCAAGATCGATCTCACCTTCAACGGCAGCGGCGCGGTGCGCTTCGTGCCGCTGGGCGATGCCACGACGCTCAACTTGAAGGCCGATTGGCCGCATCCGGACTTCTCCGGTCGCGCATTGCCGGATCAGCGGGATATCTCCGCCACCGGCTTCACGGCGCATTGGTCGCTGAATGTGCTCTCTCGCGGCATTCCCGGCGTCTGGCGCGACGGCGAACTGAATCCCGCGACGCTCTGGAACGGCGCCATCGGCGTCGAATTCGTCGAGCCGGGCGATGTCCATCAGCAGACCGACCGCATCCTGAAGTACGGTGTGCTGGTGATCTCGCTCACCTTCGCCACCATCTTCCTGAACGGCTTGATGAGCCGGCGCCGCGTGCATCCGATGCAATATTTGCTGGTTGGCGCGGCGCTCTGCCTCTTCTATCTGCTGCTCCTCTCGCTTTCGGAGCAGATAGCTTTCGGCTCTGCCTATCTGATCGCGAGCGTCGTCGATGTCGCCATGATCGGCTGGTATGCTTGGCGCACCATGAGCCGCCGCCTCGGCTATCTCACCGGAGCGCTCCTGTCGTTGCTCCAGGCCTATATGTATGTGCTGCTGCAGATGGAAGATTACGCGCTGCTCTCCGGCACACTGGCACTGTTCGCGGTTCTGCTGGCGGCCATGATCGCCACGCGGAATATCGACTGGTACCGGATCGGCCGTGGCAGCGAACAGCAGGCCGCATGAACGAACCGGCCTCACGCCTCCCATCGGAAGCGTGAGGCCGGACTGAAGGTGGATCGCCGGCCCGGCACGCCCCAATCGTCAACGGCGCCCGGGCTTCCGCTTGTAATCGCAGCGTTTTTTCGTCGATAATCCCGCCCAACTGGCCACGGCCGGACGAGCCTAGCCTGAATGGGGAGTAAACGGGCATGAGTGAGCAGACGGAATTTCCGGTTTCCGGCGATTGGGCGAAACGCGCCTGGGTCGATGCCGCGAAATATGACGAAACCTATAAACGCTCGGTCGGCGATCCCGAAGGTTTCTGGGCGGAACAGGGCAAGCGCGTCGATTGGATCAAGCCCTTCACCAAGGTGAAGGATGTCGATTACACCGGCGATATCCGCATCCGCTGGTATTACGACGGCACGCTGAACGTTTCGGCGAACTGCATCGACCGCCATCTGCCGAAACGCGCCAACCAGGTGGCGATCATTTGGGAAGGCGACGATCCCAAGGACGACAAGAAGATTACCTATGCGGAGCTGCACGAGCAGGTCTGCCGCCTCGCCAATGTGCTCAAAGCGCATGGCGTGAAGAAGGGCGACCGCGTCACCATCTACATGCCGATGATCCCGGAGGCGGCCTATGCGCTGCTCGCCTGCACAAGGATCGGCGCCGTTCATTCCGTGGTGTTCGGCGGCTTCTCGCCGGAAAGTCTCGCTGGCCGCATCCAGGATTGCGAATCCAATTTCGTCATCACCGCGGATGAGGGCCTGCGCGGCGGCAAGAAGATTCCGCTGAAGGCCAATGTCGACGAGGCGCTGAAGCAATGCCCATCGGTGAAGAATTGCATCGTCGTCCGGCGCACCGGCGGCAAGGTCGATATGCAGCCCGGCCGGGACTTCTGGTATCACGAGGAGACGGCCAAGGTCTCCAAGGACTGCAAGCCGGAAGAGATGAACGCGGAGGATCCGCTTTTCATCCTCTACACCTCGGGTTCGACGGGAAAGCCCAAGGGCGTGCTGCACACGACCGGCGGCTATCTCGTCTATGCCGCGCTGACCCACCAGCTCGTCTTCGACTATCACGACGGCGATATCTATTGGTGCACGGCGGATGTGGGCTGGGTGACCGGCCACTCCTATATCGTCTATGGTCCGCTGGCCAACGGCGCCACCACGCTGATGTTCGAAGGCGTGCCGAACTATCCCGATGCCTCGCGCTTCTGGCAGGTCTGCGACAAGCACAAGGTCAACACCTTCTATACCGCGCCCACCGCGATCCGCGCCCTGATGCGCGAGGGCGAGGCGCCGGTCCAGAAATGCAGCCTCGCGAGCCTGCGCCTCCTCGGCTCGGTCGGCGAGCCGATCAATCCGGAAGCCTGGCTCTGGTATCACCGCGTGGTCGGACATGGCCGCTGCCCGATCGTCGATACCTGGTGGCAGACCGAGACCGGCGGCATCCTGATCTCGCCGCTGCCGGGCGCCACGAAGCTCAAGCCGGGTTCCGCCACCAAGCCGCTCTTCGGCATCAAGCCGATGATCGTCGATGCCGAGGGCAAGGAGCTGCAGGGCGAATGCACCGGCAATCTCTGCATCGCGGATTCCTGGCCGGGCCAGATGCGCACCCTCTACGGCGATCACAAGCGCTTCGCCGAGACCTATTTCAGCGCCTACAAGGGCCGCTACTTCACCGGCGACGGCTGCCGGCGCGATGCCGACGGCTATTACTGGATCACCGGCCGCGTCGATGACGTGATCAACGTCTCCGGCCATCGCATGGGCACGGCGGAAGTCGAGAGCGCATTGGTCGCGCATCCCAAGGTCGCCGAGGCGGCGGTGGTCGGCTATCCGCACGATATCAAGGGCCAGGGCATCTACGCCTATGTCACCCTGAAGATTGGCGAAGAGCCTTCCGATGCGCTGCGCAAGGAGCTGATGCAATGGGTCCGCAAGGAGATCGGCGCCATCGCCCAGCCTGACATGCTGCAATGGGCGCCGGGCCTGCCGAAGACCCGCTCCGGCAAGATCATGCGCCGCATCCTGCGGAAGATCGCCGAGAACGAGTTCGGCAATCTCGGCGACATCTCGACGCTCGCCGATCCCAATGTGGTTAAGGACCTGATCGACAACCGCGTCAATCGCGGGTGACCGCGATAGACCGCCCGGCTTCGGGGTAACTGCCAAATGAGCGAAGCTGGGCGCGGCAGGCTGCTTCACCTCCTCGATATCGGGGCGGAGGACGGGCGCATCAATTGGCCGGCGCGGATCGGGCTGATGGTCGCGATCGCGCTTTCCGTCGGCAGTGCCGCGATCATCACCTTGCCGGATCTCGCCGGCTTCGAACGGGCCGACTGCCATCTGGCGACCGCCTTGGCCGGCGTGATGTTCCTGTCGGAATATTTCTGGCGGATTTGGCGGGCGCCGCTGCTGCATCCGGATCTGCCGAATGCCCGGCGGCGTTACGCGCTCTCCTTCATCGGCATCGTCGATCTTCTCTGCGCCGCGCCTCTATTGGGCCTGGTGTTCCCCGGCGTCGCCGACCCGTTGCTGATCGGTCAGCTGCTGGCGCTCTTCAAGCTCTCCCGGCTGACGCCGGCGCTCTCGCTGGTGGCGACAGTGCTGAAAAGCGAGTGGCGCGCGCTGGCCGCGGCCTTGCTGGTCATGCTGGTGCTGCTGGTGATCTCCTCCGGCGTCATGTATCTCTTGGAACGCGGCGCGCAGCCGAAGGTCTTCACCAGCATCCCTCGTGCGCTCTGGTGGGGCATCGTCACCATGGCGACGGTCGGCTATGGCGATATGACGCCGGTGACCGCCCTGGGGCGCATGTTCGGCGGTTTCGTGATGTTGCTGGGCATCGCCATGTTCGCGGTTCCGGCCGGCATCCTCGCCACCGGTTTCGCCGCCGAGATCCGCCGCCGCGATTTCGTGGTCACCTGGAATGCGGTCGCCCGGGTGCCGCTTTTCGCCGGCCTCGATGCGACCCGGGTCGCTTCCATTGCTCGTCTCTTGAAGCCGCAGATCGTGCCGGAACGC
The DNA here is from genome assembly GCA_036499865.1 of Dongiaceae bacterium. GTDB lineage: Bacteria > Pseudomonadota > Alphaproteobacteria > Dongiales > Dongiaceae > Dongia. Next base: position 3,989 of record DASYDA010000208.1, read on the forward strand.
CAAGCGATCGTGCGTCGCGGCGAGCCCGCCGATGCCATGTTCTTCCTGATGGACGGCGAGGTCGAAGTCGAGGTGCAGCCCCACCCGGTGCGCCTCGCCAAGGGCCAGTTCTTCGGGGAGATCGGCCTGTTGCTGGACACGACGCGCACCGCCACCGTCACCGCGCTCACCGAATCCCGCATGCTGGTTTTGGATCGCAGCGACTTCGGCCGCCTGATGGCGCAGCATCCCGACCTCAAGGCGCGCATCGAAAAGATCGCCGAGGAACGCATCCGCCGCTAGTCGGATCAGACTCTAGCTCTTGCGTGCGACGATCCGGCAGATCCGCTTGCCGGAGCTGAGGCTGGTGGTATCGGCAAAATGCAATGTGGTGCAGTCCTGCAGCGGATCCGTGACCAGACTCGCCGGGAATGCGGAATAGAGACGGCCCGCTGCATCACGGACATCCGCACCCTCGGTCACGCGCCAGGAAAGATAAAGAACGCCGCCGGATCTGATGATCCGTTTCAGGCTGTTCACCGCGACGGGGATCTGCGCGACCGGCAGATGCATGATCACCGTTTCGCAGACCACATTGTCGAAGGTGGCAGTGATCTCGCCCAGCGCGGGCAGGTTCGCGGTCTGAAACGCGATCTTCGGATGATGCCGGCGGGCTTCCGCCAGCAGCGCCGGCGAGCCGTCGAAGCCGGTCGTCGGATAGCCATTCGCCGCGAGCCAGGCGGCGTCGCGCCCGTTGCCGCAGCCGATATCGGCGGTGGCGCCGCCGACGCGGAAATGCGTCGCGAGAAGCTCGTAGAGATCGTCCGGCGCCGGCTGGGCGAGCCAGTCCGCGCTGTAGCCGGCGGCGCCTTTGGCATAGGCATCGAGTGTCGCGGCGTCACTCATCTAAATGACCGCGAGCCCGAGGAAGCCGGCCAGCCCGCTGCCGGCGAGGACCCAGAGCGGGTGCAGCCGGAACCGCAGTGTCAGCACGGCGCCGCAGAGCGTGATCGCGAGGAGTCCCCAGGTGCCGTCGGAGGCCTTGCTCATCAAGGCGGCGCTCGAGGCGACCAGGCCGACGGTCATCGGCGCCAATCCCGCCTGGATCGCCCGCCGCCAGGGCGCATCCTTGAAGCGCCCCCAGATCCGCATCACGATGGTGGTCAGGATCGCCGAGGGCAGGAACTTGGCGATGGAGGAAACCAGCAGGCCCCGCCATCCCGCCACATGCCAGCCGAGCAGCGGCACGATCATCAGGTTCGGACCGGGCGCCGCCTGGGCGAGCGCGAAGAGCGCGCTGAATGCCTGCGCCGACATCCAGTGATGGACCTCGACCATCTGGCGCTGCATTTCCGGCAGCACCGAATTGCCGCCGCCGAAGGCGAGCATGGAAAGCTCGGCGAAGATGCGCGCGAGGGCGAAGAGGTCGGCGTTCATGACCGCTCCGTCATGATTTGCGCGGCCAATGCAGGGCGGTGCTGAGGATCGCCAGCGACACCATGGTGGGAAGCAAGGGCAGGCGCAGCAGCGCGATCGCCACGAAGCAGACGAGGGTGACGCCCGCGGTCAGCCAGAGGCGGCTGCGCGCCCGCTGCCAGAGCGTCTTCGCCATGGAGCCGGCCATGGCGACCAGCAGGCCGGCCGCACCCGCGGCGAGGCCGGCGAAGACATGCTGGACCGCCAACACGTCGCTGAACTGGTCGTAGATGGTGTCGAGGCCGATGACGATCGCGGTCGGCGCGGCCATCAACCCGAGCAAGGCGGCCGCCGAGCCGGCGGCGCCGCGGAAGCGATGTCCCACCGCGACCGCGGTGTTCATAATGTTGCCGCCCGGCAGGAACTGGCAGAGGCCGAGGATCTCAGTGAACTCGTCGTCGGTAAGCCAGCGGCGCTCGTCGACCATGATGCGCCGAGCCACCGGCAAGGTGCCGCCGAAGCTCATGAGGCCGAGGGTGAGGAAGCCGAGGAACAGCGCGCCGAGGCTGGCATCCGCCGTCGATGCTTCGTCAATGGTCGAGGAATGGGCGCTCATGAAGCCAATATTCCAGCCGGCAATATAGTATGTCCAATATATTGTTGGGTCATCATTGATACATTATAGATATGTCTATGGAGCTGCGTCATCTTCGCTATTTCCTCGCCGTCGCCGAAGAGGGCCATGTGACGCGGGCGGCGGCGCGCCTCGGGCTGCAGCAGCCTCCGCTCAGCCAGCAGCTCCGCGCGCTTGAGGCGGAACTGGGCGTCACGCTGTTCCGCCGGTTGCCGCGCGGCATGGAATTGACGGAAGCGGGCAAGGTCTTCCGGTCCGAAGCCCAATCTGTCCTTGCGCGGCTGGACCAGGCGGTCGATGCCACGCGGCATACGGCGCGGGGCGAAGCCGGCCGCCTGGTGGTGGGCTTCACCGGATCGGCGGCGTTTCATCCCTTCGTGCCCGCGATCCTGCGGCATTTCAGCGAGGCGGCACCCCGGGTCCAGCTCTCGCTGGAGGAGGGGAACTCGGCGGAGCTGATCGAGGGCCTGCAGCACGAGCGCATCGACGCCGCTTTCCTGAGGGTCGTCGTCGGGCCGGTGGCCGGTCTTGCGATCTCGCTGCTGCTGACGGAGGAGATGCGGGTGGCGCTCCCGGTCGGGCATAAGCTCGCCAGTCGCGCCGGCGGCCTGCCGCTGAAGGCGCTGGCCGAGGAACGCTTCATCTTCTACCGCCGTCCCACCGGTCCCGGCCTCTACGATTCCATCATCGCCGCCTGCCGCCGGGCCGGGTTCAGCCCCAATGTCGGGCAGGAGGCGCCGCGCATCCTCTCGACGCTGAGCCTGGTGGCGGCGGGCCTCGGCGTCACCCTGGTGCCCGAATCCATGAGCCGGGTGCAGACGCGCGGCGTCATCTACCGGCGACTACACGGCGCGCCCGATCTGGTGGCGCCCCTGCATCTCGCGATCCGTGAGGGCGAGCCCGCCGGGGCGGTCAAGCGCTTCGTCGATCTCGTTCGGGAGCGTGCCGCGAAGCCTACTCCATCACGCTCCTGAGGCCGCGATTGGCGACCGCCAGCATCGAGAGCTCGATCTTGCCCACCTGCCGGAGATCGGCGAGGAGCTGATCGATTCGCTGCACCGGCACGCCCCGCGCGGCGCGCCAGTTCTCGATCGCTTGCGCCGCCTGAGCCGGCTTCTCTTCCAGCGATTTGGCGGCAAGGATACTGGCGCCTTCGGCCTTGGCATCCGCCAGGACCGCGGCGGTCAATTCGCGTTGGTGCCCGTAAAGGTCGTCGATGATCGCGAAGACCGCGAGGCGATCCCAGTGGCTGTCGCCGATGAGCCCTCGTGCGCCCTCGCGCAGCCAATCCAGGCAGAAGGCTTCGCCGACGGCATAATAAACCGCCGCCGCGTCCACCACCTTAATGCCGGCCTTGCTGGCGATGCGCACGATATCCAGCGAAGAGACCAGGTGCGAGAGACCGGCGATGCGGCCGGCAAGCTCTTCCGGGACCTTGTTCTCGATCAACGCGGCCCTGGCCTGGTCGTAATCCAGGCGGTCGGTTTCGCAGACCAGGCCATGCATATTGGCCTCGATCTCCATCACGCCGGGCTG
>DASYDA010000209.1:0-6576 GCA_036499865.1 Dongiaceae bacterium
CGTGTAGCGGGTGCGCAATTCGCGGCCGAGATCGGAAGTGCCAGCGACGATGCAGCGCAGCCGGCGGCTGGCTTTGGCGATCGTTTCGATATTGAGAATGCAGCGCGGCGTCTCCGCCATCACCCAGAGCGGCGTCGCATCGGGCGTGCCGGAGCGGCCCATGAGATCGACCGCCTGCAGCACATCCGCCGGCGACTGGATTTTCGGGAACAGGATCGCATCGGCGCCGCATTGGGCGACAACCGCCATGTCGTCCTTGGCCCATTCGGTATCGAGACCGTTCACCCGCACGATCACTTCGCGAGGCCCGAAGCCGCCCGCCTTGACCGCCGCGGCGACTTGATTGCGCGCAAGATTCTTCGCCTCAGGGGCCACTGAATCCTCAAGATCGAGAATCAGGGCGTCGGCATCCAGGGTTCGGGCTTTCTCCAGGGCGCGCTGATTGCTGCCCGGCATGTAAAGCACCGATCGACGCGGCCGAATTGTCATTATGCCTTCCGGTATTGAGTAAAGCGCGGCTCGACTGTGCCTGTGCTGTTTCGCATTTCTGCAACGCGCGAAAAGTTAACATGGGGCGGATCGTCGCGTAAACGAATAGTTCCGGCTTTTCAGGGACATAGCCACTTAATTTCGCCCACCCGGTCCGTCGGGGATTCCCAAATCGTAAACTCTCTGTTAACTTCTCCTCCTTAAGGTGCAAGTCGGAAAGCCGCCCGTTCTCAAACGGCTTTTCGCCAAAGGAGCGATCCATGGACGTCAGTGGCGTCAACGCCTTCACGAATGCGGTCAACGGCATGAAGAAGGCCCAAGACTCGGTGGACCAGGCGGCGCAGAACATCGCCGGCGGCTCACTCAATCCTGAAGACGTGGTGTCGCTGAGTCAGAGCGCGATCAGCTTCAAAGCCAATGCCGCAGTGATGCGCAGCGAGAACGAGGTCAATCAGAGCCTCCTCAATATCACCGCTTAGCAAGGGCATTTTCCCGCCATGGATATCGCCGCAGCCGGCCAAGCCGCAGCCCAGATCAGCGCGGCGCAACGCGCGCAGCAGGTTTCGATCAGCGCATTGCGTTCGTCGCAGCTCCAGGCGCAATCCATCGCGTCGGTGCTGGCCCAGGCGGCATCTTCCGCAAGCGCGCCAACCAATGCACCGCAATCCGCCGGTCCGGTTGCTCCGCAGCCGACATCGAGCGCCGGAGGAAATGGCGGAATATCACCGAATGCACCGCGCGGTTCGTTGGTGAATATCCTCGTTTGATAATATTATATTCCTAGATTCCTCAAGGCTCTCGATCACGTTTTTGGTGAGCGTGCCTCATTGTCTTTCCGTCGGCACAGTTTTCGCTAGGATCGCGCCCTAACATTCGAGACACAGGCATTCGGGACCACCTGCTTCGACTTGGGCTTCCGAAACCACAATCAAGCCGGAGGCCCCAATGCCGAACGCACCGACACTCACCGACGCAATCAAATCTGCGGAGGCTGGCGATTTCGAGACCGCCAAGCGCGTCTGCACGGATCTGATCCAGGCACAGCCCGACGACGCCGAGGCGTTGCATCTGCTGGGCATGGCGGTCTATCAGACCGGCGCCGATGCGAAATCAGCCTTGGACATGATCGAGCGCGCGATTACCATCGCGCCGAACAAGGGGCGATTCCACAACACCCGCGGTGCTTTGCTTTACCGGAACGGGTGGTGGTCGGAAGCGGAACAGGCCTTGCGACGCGCCGTCGAGCTCAACGAAAAGGATGGCGCTGCCTGGAACAATCTCGGCAACGCCCTGCTGAAGCTCGACCGGGTCGCGGAAGCGGAAACCTGCTTCCGCAACGCGCTGGCGGTCCTGCCCGGCTATATCGAGGCGATCAACAATCTCGGCATCGCCTTCAAGCGCCAGGGATTGCTGGACAAGGCCTCCATCTGTTTCAGCGAGGCGATCCGGCACAGCCCGGACTACCTCGATGCCCATTTCAATTTCGCCGAGCTCTGCTACCAGCAGGGCGACACCGCGAACGCCGAACAGCACTTCCGCCGCGCCGTGGAGATCGACGAGAATTGCGCACCGGCTTATTCGGCCTTGGCCCAATGCCTGCTCGATCTCAATCGCGGCGAGGAATCACTGGCCCTCCTCCGACAAGCCGTCGAGCGCTTCCCCGAGGACGAGGACCTGCAATTCGCGCTGCGCCTCCATATGTCTGGCATGATCCCCGCCTGGCATATCCCGATGATCAATGACGAGGAGCGCAACGCCGCCTATGAAGCGGCGCTCAAACGGGCGGTCACGCCCGATTCCGTCGTGTTCGAGGTCGGCACCGGCTCGGCCCTTGTCGCCATGATGGCGGCGCGGGCTGGGGCCCGCATGGTGGTGACCTGCGAGGCCGTGCCGATCCTGGCGAAAGTCGCGGTGGAGACCGTGGCGCGCAACGGTTATTCCGACCGGGTCAAGGTGGTCTCCAAGCGGTCGACCCAGGTGACGCTCGGCGAAGACCTGCCGGAACGCGCCGATATCTTCGTCTCCGAACTCATCAATGTCGGCATGCTGGCGCCCAATATGCTGCCGATCCTCCGGCACACCCGGGCCAATTTCATCAAGCCCGACGCCAAGATCATTCCCGCCGCCGCCATCGTCTGGGGCGCGATGGCGCAATGCGACCATCTCGCCAGCATCACGCCGCTGAAGCGCATCGAGGGCTTCGATATGACCGCCTTCGATACCTTCCGCACACCGGGCTATGTCCAGATGGATTTCGCCTCGGATCCGCATCGGATGCTCTCCGAGCGCTTCCGCCTGCTCGATTTCGATTTCCGCATCGACATGAAGGATGCCGACCTGAAACCGCTGACGGTGACGGCCAGCGAATCCGGTAACTGCCACGGCATCGCCTTCTGGTTTGACCTCCTCATGGATGAGGAGGTCGTCTATCGCTCCGACAGCCTGACCCGCACCAATCACTGGAAGCAGGCCATGTATTTCTTCCCGCAGCCGGTTTCCGTGAAGCCCGGCGATCAGTTGGATATGGCCGCCGGCTATGACAACACCCGGATCTTCTTCAATCTGCTCGGCGTGCGAGGCGCGAAATGAAGGCGCGGATCAAATGGGTCGAGGGGCGGGTCTTCCTCGGCGAGAGCAATAGCGGGCACGGCATCGTGATCGCGGCACCCGCGGCGCCCGGTGCTGCCACCATCGCGCCCTCGCCGATGGAATATGTGCTGCTGGGAACCGGCGGCTGCACCGCCACCGATGTGGTGATGATCCTCGAGAAGGGGCGTCAGGATGTGCGCGCGGTCGATGTCGAGCTCGATGCCGAACGCGCCGCGGAGGACCCTAAGGTCTTCACCAAGATCCGTTTCCATTTCAAAGTGACCGGCAAGGGATTGAAGCCGGAAACCGTGGACCGTGCGATCAAGCTCTCGGCGGAGAAATACTGCTCGGCCTCGATCATGCTGGGCAAGACCGCCGAGATCACCCATGACTTCGAGATCATCGAAGCGGAGTGAAGAACCGCGTCATCCTGACCTCCAAGAGAAGCGTCAGTTGGTATTCCGCGGAAAGTAATCCACCGGCAGATCTTCCGGGTCCGGCGGCACCACGGGCTCCGGCTTGAAAGCCAGCGAGCGCTTCTGCGCGGCTTCGATCTGGCCCGAGGTCATCAGTGCCGCCACTTTCTCGCGTTCCTGGATGAGCGCATCGCGCTCGACGCTGTCCGGCAGGCGTGACACGGCGATGTTCAGCCACATATAGGCCTTGCCGAGATCGGTCGCCGTGCCCTGGCCGTCGCGATAAAGTCCCGCCGTCGCGGGATAGGCGGCAAAACATCCCTGGTCCGCGGCCTTTTCGAACCAGTACAGCGAGCGCACATAATCCTGCGGCACGCCTTGGCCGAAGTAATAGGCGACGCCCATCAGCCGCTGCGCCTCCGGATGCCCGATCTTGGCGAGGCGCTCGAAAATCGGCACCGCCCGCGCGTAATCGCCTTCCATATAGACGTTCAGCCCGGTTTGCGCGGCGCCCAGTTTTTGCAGCTCGTCCCAGCGGCGTGGCTCTTCATCCACCATGACCGTATGCACGCAAAGCGTCGCCTCGGTCTTGATCGGCGGGGCGTCCGCGCCCGTGAGGGCGGCTTGCGGCGTCAGGTCGGGTGGCGGCGCCGCGAATTGCTGTCCTGCAGGTGTCGCATTCGGTGGCGCCAAAGGCGTGACACCGATCGGCTGCGCCGTGCCCGCCTGCTGCGCCAGGGCCGCCGCCGAACCGAGGGCGAGCCCCATCGCCAAACCTATCAAACGCAATGTCGGTGTCAGGAATCGGTCAAGCTTATGCATGGTTCGAAGTCTAGCATTCTTCATGCCGGTTTCCAGACGGGCTTGCGACCATTCCATGCTTGCATCGCAGAGAAGGAGTCTTCACAGTCCGCTCTTAAGAAACGTCCGATTCAAAAAACGGCGGGATCGCCCCGCCACAGAAACGCCATACGGGGAAACGATCCTCCAGGGATGACCGATCAACCGATCCTCCACCATCGTGCCACCGATTCGCGGCATGGGGCTTCCAGCGATACCAGCTTCTGGCGGCGTATGCGGCGTCTCATCCGCCATGTGCCGCTGCTCGACCGCAGCCTCGCCGCCTATTACTGCGCCCGGGATCGCGAGACGCCGTTCTATGCCCGCTGCGCGCTGTTCGGTGCGATCGGGTATTTTCTGATGCCTTTCGACATCATTCCGGATTTCATCCCCGGTATCGGCCATATCGACGACGCCGCGGTCATGCTTCTCGCCATCCGCCTGGTCGCCCATTGCATTACCCCGGAACATAAGGCCCGGGGCCGCGAAAAGCTGGATCAGCTGATTGGCTAAAGGGGGCCGCCCGGCTCTTGCGGATTGGCCCTTGCGGATTAACCTATCGCTTTCCATATCCCCGGCCATGGGCCAGGATCTGACGGTTTACAATCCCCGCAAATTCGAACGTGACCGCGCCAGGGTCGATAGCGGATTCTGGCCGAAACTGCGGCGAGTCGCGCGGAAAATCCCGTTCCTCGACGAGCTGCTGGCCGCCTATTACTGTGCCATCGATCCGAAGACGCCGTTGCAGGCGAAAGCCGTGCTGATGGGCGCCCTCGCTTACTTCATTCTGCCGATCGATGTGATCCCCGATTTCATCGCCGGATTCGGCTTCACCGACGATGCCGCCGTGCTCTATGCGGCGATCCGCTCGGTTGCCAAGCATATCGAACCGCGGCACAAGGATCGCGCGCGCCAGGCCCTGAACCGCGCCCTCGCCGAACCGGATATCGACGCCTAAAGCCCCTCTTAACCTATATGTGACACTCGTTCTTCTTCGCTGCGGAAACGGCGGTGGAATGCAAGACCGTGTCGGGTTTAGCCTTGTCAAGCATGATGCGGGCTGGGCAGATTAAGGCCGCTTTTTCTTGGCTGGGGAGAGAGGAATGTCGGCAACGCCCACGCCGGAACTATCACCGGAACAGACATCCACGGAATCTTCCCGCGAGCCGCTGTGGCGGCCGAGCGCGCAGGCGGTGGCCAACACGAATATGACCCGGTTCCGCACCCAGGTGGCGCGGGATTGGCTGATCGGCCTCGACGACACCGATGCGCTGTGGACCTGGTCGGTGGATGAGATCGAAAAGTTCTGGATCTCGGTCTGGCGCTCCTGCGATGTCATCGGCCAGATGGGCCGCCCCGCGATGAAAGACCCCGACCGCATGCCGGGCGCGGAGTTCTTCCCCGAAGCGCGTCTCAATTTCGCCGAAAACCTGCTGCGCTTCTCCAAGGGCAATCCGCGCGATGCCATCGTCTTCTGGGGCGAGGATAAGGTGAAGCGGCGCCTCGCCCATGCGGAACTCTGGGACGACGTCGCGCGCCTCGCGCAATATTTCCGCTGGCTCGGCCTGAAGCCGGGCGATCGCGTCGCCGGCTTCCTGCCCAACATGCCGGAAAGCGTCATCGGCGCGCTGGCCGCCGCCTCGATCGGCTGCATCTGGTCCTCCTGCTCGCCGGATTTCGGCGTCCAGGGCGTGCTCGACCGCTTCGGCCAGATCGAGCCCAAGGTGCTGCTGACCGCGGACGGCTATTGGTACAACGGCAAGCAGCAGAATTCGCTGGGCCGCATCACCGAGGTCCTGGGCAAGCTGCCCAGCGTGCAGCAGGTGCTGGTCATCCCCTATCTCAACGCGGCGCCGGACATCTCCGCCCTGCCCCGCGCGAAACTCTTCCGCGAGGCGTTGGACGAACAGACCGGCGGCGAGATCCATTTCGAGCGGGTCGAATTCAACCACCCGCTCTACATCATGTATTCCTCTGGCACGACCGGCGTGCCGAAATGCATCGTGCACGGCCAGGGCGGCACGCTGCTGCAGCATCTGAAGGAACATCGGCTGCACAGCGACGTGAAGCCGGGCGACCGCATCTTCTACTTCACCACCTGCGGCTGGATGATGTGGAACTGGCTGATCTCCGGCCTCGGCTCCGGCGCGACCCTGCTGCTCTATGACGGCTCGCCTTTCGCCCCCAACGGCAACATCCTCTTCGACTACGCCCAGGCCGAGAAATGCACCCTGTTCGGCAC
>DASYDA010000210.1:0-1613 GCA_036499865.1 Dongiaceae bacterium
GCCAGGAATTCGCGTGCCTCGTTCAACTGGCCGAGCGCGACCGAGCAGCGGATCACGCCCGCGATCGCCTTCGCATTGTCGCTTTCATGCGCCAGGACCTGCTCGAAGATCGCATTGGCAGCGGCGTAGTCGCCTTCCGCAAAGGCGGCTTCCGCCTGCTCCAGGGCCTCGTCGATCGGCGAAGGCCCCGCCGCATCGGTACCCATCTTGGCGAGATGCTGAACGAACTGCCGCAACTGGCTCTCCGGCTGCGCACCGACGAAGCCATCGACCGGTCGGCCCTGGAAGAAGGCATAGACCGCGGGGATCGATTGAATGCGGAGCTGTGCCGCGAGCTGCTGGTTCTTGTCGACGTCGATCTTCACCAGCCGCACGGCGCCCTTTGCTTCCTTCACGATCTTTTCGATCGTGGGGCCGAGTTGTTTGCAAGGACCGCACCACTCCGCCCAGAAATCGACGATCACCGGCACCTGCATCGAGGCGTCGATGACGTCCTGGGCGAACTTGTTCTGGTCGCTGTCCTTGATGAGGTCCGCGGCATTGGCCCCAGCGCCCGAACTTCCAACTGCGCCGCCGATTAGCTGATCCATATTTGTCCTGCTCCGAAGTCGCGAATTTGCCTATAGATGGCGCTTCCCGGCCCCGGGATCAAGCGCCGGAATTCGTAGGAATTTCCATTACTTGTGGCGCGTGTCCCTCGATTTCCAGGAAGCGGACGAGATCGGTGGGCGCGAGGGCCGTCGCCTTGAAGTTGACCAGCGGATGGGCATGCACCGTATCGAAGCGCAGGAGATCGCGATCCAGCACCATATGGACCGCGCCTTCCTTGTCGTTGATCACGGCGAAGGGGGTAACGGCGCCGGGGATGACGCCGAGATGCTTCATCAGCCGATCCGGGCTGCCGAAGGAAAGCTTCGCCGCGCCGCCGGTGGTGCCGGTCAATTTCTCTCCCAGCGCCTTCAGGTCGACCCGCTTCGATTCCTCGACCGTGACCAGCCACATCTCTTCCTTCTTGTTGCGCAGGAACAGATTCTTCACATGGCCGCCAGGCAGTTGCCCGCGCAATCCCTTGGATTCCTCGACCGTGAAGACCGGTTCGTGGTCGATGGTATGGCTCTCGATCTCGAGCTCCTTCAGCCGCTGCAGCAACTGCTCGGGGCTGGTCGGGAGGTTCTTCTGCAATTCATAGGCGTCGCGGCGATCGTCGGTCATTGGGCGGAACGGCTTTCGAAAGGATGGCTTGCGGGCCGGGAAAGTATCGGCTGGCCCGCAAGCTGGCAATCCACCCCTAGACAACCGCCCCCTAGACGACCGTGAGGCGCACCGGGACGTTGTTGCGGGTCGCGTTGGAATACGGGCAGACTTGGTGCGCCTGATCCACGAGCTTCTGCGCCTCTTCCTTGGAAAGGCCCGGCAGCGAGATCTCGAGGGCGATATCGAGACCGAAGCCGCCTTCCGAGCGCGGGCCGATGCCGACCGTCGCCGTCACCTTGGTGTCGTTCGGCACTTTCGGGCCGCCCTGGGAGGCGACGAACTTCATCGCGCCGAGGAAGCAGGCGGAGTAGCCCGAAGCGAAAAGCTGCTCTGGATTGTTGCCGGTGCCGCCGGCGCCG
>DASYDA010000211.1:0-7627 GCA_036499865.1 Dongiaceae bacterium
GCAGGCTTCGGACGGTTTCGAATCGGGCGGGACCGGCTCGTCGCTGACGATCAAAAGCGACCAGGATATAGAAGACTTCGTCGAGAAGTTGATTGCGAACACGAAACAACTCAGTTTCGGTCAAGGTTGGTTCGGCCCGCCCGATGAAATCGCCGCCTTGTTCGGCGCGGATTCCACGAGCTCAGATTCCACGGGTTCAAATTCGACCACCAGCATCGCCACGGAAATCTCCTCTACGACCAGCATCTCCATCTCGGCGACGATCCCGGATAAGAGCTCCTCGGCGAGCGCCGGCGCAAAGCAGAGCCTGTTCGCCGCTCTCCAGAAACAGCAAGACGATTCCGACAAGACCGTGAGCGCGCTGCAGGAATTCCTGGATGGATTGCGGGAACTCAACAAGCAGAGCTTCGCCTCCGCATCATCGCCGCACCGGCATAGCGGCGGTCATAGTGCGACGACGGCGCTTCTGTCCTGGCTGGGCGCCCAGGGCTGACTTTCCGGGCGAAGGCCAATGTGATACGTCCCACCGTAGTTCCCGGCTAAGGCGCGGTATAGCATCGGCTTGTCGCTCGGACCGATGGTGGCTCGATGGCGTTCCCGCCGATTGCTCGATGGATCATCCGCTTGGCCTGGCTGGCCTATGCGCTTTTCTTCGCCTATCTGGCGCTCATGGCCACGGGCGATGACCTGGTGGAGCGCTACCCAGGCTATTTCACCTGGCCGTCGCTCGCATCGTACATATCGGTCTTCATCGGCATATTGCTCCACGCGTCGGGTCTGTCGCTGCCAAGATTGGCGCTTCTGTACAAGGCGGTGTTTCCCTTTAGCGTTCTGATGTTTCTGGCGGGCATGTGGATGGACAGCACGAGCCCCGAAAACATAGGCATATCAGGAACGCCGTTCTGGATCGCAATCCTGGTCCAGGTAACCTTGATGGTACTTCCGGCCTATTGGGCGAACTATCGCTTCGCGTTCCGTCGGCGTAAGGACCGGCCGATCGACCATTCGGTCTTCGACTGAGTCCCTGCGCTTCGCTTCACCGCCGCGTCTTCGAGAGAAAATCCACGAACACCATCATCATGTTCACGGTCTCGGGGTCGGGGCCGAGCGGCAGCAAAGCGGATTCGATGAATTTGAAATCCTTGTAGGGTCCGACATAAGCGGGGCGGAAGAAGCGCGGTTCGCGGTTCTCCATCACCCATTCATGATGCCGCCAGATCGGATTGGGCGCGCATTGGATCGGGATCGCCGACATCCATTGGCCCGTCCAATTCGCCCGCATATTGAGGCGAACCCGCGAGCCGATCAGGCGATAGCGGAAATCCAGCGGGGCCTGTTGCACTTCGACCAACACGATATTGGTGCAAAGCTCGGGGATCTCCAGCAACGGGTCGAGATCCTGCCGCGACGGGAAGGGGCGATCGCCCTTCTTGCTCAGCCAATATTCCGTGCCGGCGCGGGTGACGGCGGATCGCAGATCTGAAAAGGCCAGGGCGGCTGGCATGCGGCGTCGGGCGGAAGCCTTACCGCTTCCGCGCCAGCGTCAGCCCGTCGCCGATCGGCACCATGCAGACGGTCACGCGCTCATCCGCGCGGACGCGTTCGTTGACGGCGCGGATCGACTGGGTGTCGGGGTCTTTGTCTTCGGGATCGGCGGCGTCGCCGCCCCAGAGCACGTTGTCGATGGCGATGAGGCCGCCGGGGCGCAGCAGTTCGAAGGCGCGCTCATAGTAGTTGAGATAGTTTCCCTTGTCGGCGTCGATGAAGGCGAAGTCGAAGGACTCGACCTTGGCTTCGATCAGCGCGTCGAGCGTGGCGACGGCGGGCCCGAGGCGGAGCTCGATCTTGCTTTCGAGTCCGGCGCGGCGCCAATAATCCCGTGCGATCGCGGTGTATTCCGCGCTGACGTCGCAGCAGATGAGCTTTCCGTCGGCGGGCAAGGCCGAGGCGACACAGATGCTGGAATAGCCGGTGAAGGTGCCGATTTCGAGTGCGCGCCGGGCGCCGATGAGCTCCACGAGCAGGGTCATGAAGGCGCCCTGGTCAGGCCCGATCTGCATGCCGCCATTCGTAAGCTTCGCTGTCTCCATGCGAAGGTCGCGCTGCAAATCGGTCTCGCGAACGCCGACCTTCAGCAGGTAATCGTAGACCCGATCGTTCAGTTCCAGCGTGCGCCGCGTCATCTACCGCTCCAGATTTCCTACAGTAAATACCTTATGCGCCGTATCAACGCCGACGGTTGCGAATCGGACGCACAAGCTCCCATACCCCTCTCCCATCAGGAGGGGGGGTGGTGAGAGTGATTGCAACTCAGGCCTATTGGATCGGTGCGTTAATGCGCGTGCGCATCCGGCAGGCGGACATATTGATTGCCCTGTTCCAGCGCGCCCTGTGCCACGGTCTTGATGCGGCTGGGATCGGCGACGCAGAAGATGTGCGCATAAGGCGTGCCGTCGATGCCCTGAAACAGATTGGAGACTTCCCAAACCATCAACGGCGAGCCGCCGGAGCGATAACGCGCACCCACATTGACCTGTGCCGGCTTCCTGCTCCTGAACAGACCCAACTGCAACTCCGCTGTCTCACATAGGCCCCCGCGGGCTTCCCGGACGCCCGGGTGCCGCGATTCTAGGGCCTTGATTTCGCACGAAACTAGCACGCCGGAAGGACTGCCCACAAGGATAGCGTTAATGCCTGTTAAATGCGGATCATCGTTCCCGGGTATAATCTGTTAACCCGCTCATCCATTGGACCTTTTGGTCGATGACGGGCGGATTCCACATGACGGATACGTCAAAGAGAGAACCACGGCCCGTTGTCGAGCGTTGTTTCGCCGAGCATCGCATTCGGTCGTAATCTTGGGCTTCCAAGCTGCAAAACTGCGGGCGCTGCCCGCAGTCTGATGGGCAAGCGACATTGCCGAATGCCGGGGTATTGCTCCCGAGCTGCAGCCACAGGTGCCTCGAGGCCGAAGAAGAAAAGCAGGAGGATTCGAGCGGCTATTCGCGAGACCTCCCGGTTTCATTGGAGGAGAGCAGCCATGACCGATCTGTTGAAACCAGAAGACCTGAGGAAGATCTCCGACGAACAGGATACGGCGAAGGCGAGGAAAGCCCTCGATCACATGAAAGCGGAGGAGGAGGAGCAAGCGGGCCTCAAGGAGCTGTTCATGACGCGAGATATCCATCCGGATGCCAAGAACCGCATCAACGCGGCTATACAGCGGGCGGCGCAGCAGGGGCAGAGCCGGCTCATGGCCATCAAGTTCCCCGCCTCCTACTGCAACGATCGGGGACGCAGGATCAACAATCTGGAAACCGACTGGCCCGAATCCCTGGAGGGCTTTGCCAAGAAGGCCTACGAGTACTACATCGCGGAGCTCAAGCCGCTGGGCTACAGGTTGAGTGCGCAGGTTCTCGACTATCCCGGCGGCATGCCCGGCGATGTCGGCCTCTATTTGACCTGGGAACACTGACGGCGATGGATCTCATGGTGCAATCAGCAGAAGCAGGAGCTTAAGATGGGCGAGCGAACTGCAATGAGCAACAAGCCGAAGATGGTACGATCCTTGGGAGCCAAGCCGGATTCCGGGTCGCCGATGAAGCGCAAGGAATATGATGCAGCTCTCACCAAGCTGCATGTCGAACTCGTCAAGTTGCAGGAATGGGTGAAGTCGACCGGGGCAAAAGTCTGCGTCCTGTTCGAAGGACGCGATGGCGCGGGCAAGGGCGGAACCATCAAGGCAATCACCGAGAGAGTGAGTCCCCGCGTCTTCCGGGTCATCGCCTTGTCGGCGCCGACCGAGCGCGAAAAATCGCAGATGTATGTTCAGCGCTACCTTCCGCATTTGCCGGCCGCCGGCGAGGTCGTGATTTTCGACCGAAGCTGGTACAACCGCGCCGGCGTCGAGCGCGTGATGGGATTCTGCACGGATGATCAGGCGCGGCAGTTCCTCAAAGCGGCCCCGGAGGTCGAGAAATCGATCATCGATTCCGGCATAATCCTGATCAAGTACTGGCTTGAAGTCAGCATGGACGAGCAGACGCATCGGCTGAAGGAGCGGATCGACGACGGCAGGAAGATCTGGAAACTGTCGCCGATGGATCTGAAGTCATACAGCAAATGGTATGACTATTCGCGCGCTCGCGACGAGATGTTCCTTGCCAGCGACACCGCAAAGGCGCCCTGGTATGTAGCCCGTTCCGACGACAAGAGGCGGACGCGCCTCAATGTCATCCGGCACATGCTGAACATCATTCCCTATGAGCAAATACCGCACCGCAAGGCAAAGCTGCCGAAGCGCCAGAAGCGGGGCCAGTATCGCGAGCCGAGCTATCAGTACAAGCTGGTGCCGGAAAAATACTAGCGGCTGACGTCACGCGTTCCGCAGATACCAGTCGTAATCGAGTTCGGTGACCTGGCCGTAGAAGCGGTCATGCTCCGAACGCTTGATCGCGGTGTACATCTGGTGGAAGCGGGCGCCGAGATAGTCCTTCATCAGCGCCGAGGCTTCGAAGGCGTCCAGGGTCTGGTTCCAGTATTTCGGCAGGCTCCAGCCATGTTCCGCCGCCTGGCTATAGCCGTCGCCGGTGATCGCCGGGCCGGGATCGATCTTGTGCTTCAGGCCATGATGGATCGCGGCCAATAGGGCGGCGACCGCCAGCGTGGAATTCGCGTCGGCGCCGCAGATGCGATGCTCGATATGCCGCGAGGAAGCGGGTCCCGCCGTCACCCGGAAGCCGACGGTGCGGTTGTTGGCGCCCCAGGTCGGCGCCACCGGCGCGTAGAGATTGGCCTGGAAGCGCTTATAGGAGTTGGCGTTGGGGGCGAAGATCGCCATCGAGTCCGAGAGCAGCGCCTTCATGCCGCCCACCGCGTATTTGAGGAGCTGGCTTCCTTCGGCCGCTTCGCTGGCGAAGACGTTCCGCCCCTCGCGGTCGGCCAGGCTGACATGGAGATGCTGGCCGCTGCCGGCGATGTCGTTATGCGGCTTCGCCATGAAGGTCGCCTCGAAGCCGTGGCGGCTGGCGGTGCCTTTGATCAGCCGCTTGTAGATCGCGGCGTCATCGGTCGCCCGCAGGGCGTCGGCGCGATGCCGCAGGCCGATCTCCAATTGCGCCGGCGCGTTCTCCGAGATCGCCGATTCCAGCGGCAGGCCGGCGGCCTCGCCGAATTTGTAGACGTCGTTGAGGAATGGCTGGAAATCGTCCAGCTCGCGCAGGCCATAGGCCTGGACGTATTTGGTGCGGTGGCCGGTGGTGGGTGCCGCCGGTCCGCGCCGGCCGCCGGCTTCGGGGTGCTGGCGGTCGATCACGTAGAATTCGAGTTCGCAGGCGACGACCGGCGTCAGGTCGAATTCCCGGAAGCGGTCGATCACGCTTTGCAGTACATGGCGGGGATCGGTCTCGTTCGGCGTGCCGTCGAGTTCGTAGACCGAGAGCATCAGCTGCGCGAAATCCCCGCCCAGCCAAGGCGCCGGGGTAAAGGTGCCGGGAACCGGCCGGCCCCTGCGGTCGGCGTCGCCGTCGCTCATCACGCAGCCGCTTTCCTCGACATCGTCGCCGGTGACGTCGAGGCCGAGCATGGTGCCGGGCAGCATACGCCCGTATTCAAACACCGGCCGGATGTCGCGCCGCCGCAGATTCTTTCCGCGCGGCACGCCGGATTGGTTGGTGAAGAAGATCTGCACATTCTCGATCTCGGGATGCGCGGCGAGGAAGGCGTCGCATTCCTCGACCGAGGCCACTTTCGGGTTGGCTTGCGCCGGAGTTTTCACGTCCATGACGGACTCCCTCCCAGGGGTAATTATTTTGAATCAACGTTCAAAAATTGAACAGGCGTTCAAATTAATTATTGTTAATTCAGCTCATCGAAACAGGCGCCGACGGTCGCGACCAGGTGATCGACCTGCGCCGCCGAAGTGGCCGGCGAGACCAGCGTCATGTTGTGGAACGGCGCGATCAGCACCCCGCGGTTCAGCAGGAAGAGATGCACCGCGAGTTCGAGCTTCGGCTGCATCATCTTCTTGGCCTCGCCGCCATTCTGCGGCCGCACCGGCGAGCAGACGAATTCCGCCCGGGCGCCCACATTGGAGACATGCCAGGGCACCTTGCGCTTCTCGATCTCCGCGGTGATCCCTTTTGCGAGACGTTCGGAGAGATCCAGCATGTGCGTGTAGTTCGCCTTGGTCATCACGTGCTGCAGATTGGCGCGCATCGCGTGGAGTTGCAGCGCATTGGCGCTCAAGGTGGTGCCGATGCCGCTATAGCCGGGACCGGTTTCGTCTTCGGCCTGTTTGATGCGCTCGGCCATTTCCGCCGTGCTGCCGAAGACCGAGCAGGGGAT
Source organism: Dongiaceae bacterium (assembly GCA_036499865.1). GTDB lineage: Bacteria > Pseudomonadota > Alphaproteobacteria > Dongiales > Dongiaceae > Dongia. The sequence goes on from DASYDA010000211.1 coordinate 6,346, forward strand.
GCCGCCGGCGACCGGTTTCCCGAGCGTGAAGAAATCCGGCTTCAGATTGTGCATGCGGGTATAGCCGCCATAGCCGGTGGAGATCGTATGGGTCTCGTCGATGATGAGCAGCGTGCCGTGTTTCTTGGCGAGCGCCGCCATGTTGTCGAGAAAACCGGTTTCGGGCAGAACCATGCCGACATTGGTCAAGGCCGGCTCGGCGAGAATGCAGGCGACGTCGCCTTGCGCAAGCGCCGCTTCCAGGGCCTTCAAATCGTTGAATTCGATGACGACCGTGCCCAGCGTCAGATCATAGACCTGTCCCATCAGTCCGGCGCGATTGGCCGGCTTGCCGTCCTTGAGATGGAGGAAGGTGTCATCGACCGCGCCGTGATAGCAGCCGTTGAAGACCAGCACCTTCGGCCGCCTGGTGATGGCGCGGCAGAGGCGGATGACGAAGCGGTTCGCATCGGTCGCGGTGGTCGCGACCTGCCAATAGGGCAGGCCGAACATCTCGGCGAGCATGCGGCCGACTTCCGGCACATCCTCGGTGGGGAGCATATAGGTCAAGCCGCGCCCCGCCTGCTCGGTGATCGCCTTCACCACCGGCTCCGGCGAATGGCCGAACATGGAACCGGTATCGCCGAGGCAGAAATCCGCGTAATCGTGCCCGTCGACATCGGTCAATGTGGCGCCCTTGGCTTCCCGGGCGAATAGGGGAAAGGGTGTCGACCAATCGAGCATCCAATGCATGGGCACGCCACGATTCCAATGTGCCCGCGCCTGCTCGCCCAATTTCGCCGATGTGGGATTGGCCTGCAGGAAACGATCGCGTTCGCGCTTCAACATCGCCTCGACCGCGGCGGCCGAAGCTCCGGCTTCTGTCTGTTTCATTTTAAACGCACCTCCACGCTCGGCGCCCTGACAAGCTCGGCTGGGAGAGATGCAGCGCGCCGACGTTACATATTGAGTATGTACCGCATGCACGGCGCGACGGTGATCACAGGGCGGGTTATAACCCGTTCGGACAACCGCTACCGAGATTCATAGCGATTGGAAGCGCTTTCGGCAAGGGGTGGTCAGCTTGCGGTCAGGGAAGCATGATGAAGCCTTGATCGGGAACGGGGGAAGCATGAAAACCAGGGACATAGCGAAAATCGGTCACGGGTTTCACACCCGCGTGGCGCTGGTGACCGGCGCGGGCAACGGGGAAGGCATCGGTTTTGCGACCGCGAAGCTGCTGGCGGAAGCCGGCGTCAGGGTCGCCGTCACCTCGACCACCAAGCGGATCTTCGACCGGTTG
>DASYDA010000212.1:0-3370 GCA_036499865.1 Dongiaceae bacterium
CGATGTCGTCCTGCTCGATGTCACCATGCCGGATATGAACGGCTATGCGGTCGCCCGGCAGCTGCGCGCCATCCTGCCTTCGCCGGGACCGGTGATCGTCATGTTGACCGGCCGGGATATCGCCGAAGTCGAGCCCGAAGCTCTGATGGCCGGCGCCGACGCCGTAATGGCGAAGCCGATCGACCGCCAGAAACTCCTGGCGCTCCTGCAATCGCTGCTGGAACGCCGGCGCGCGGCGACGGTCTAGCCGCCCTATACCTTCATCCGTGCGCCGGTGGGATCAACCATGGGGCGAAGGCCGGCCTTGGCCGCGTGGCGCTTGCCGGCGATGGCGATCTCGAACTTGCCGCTCTTGATGAAATCGGCATCGACGCCGCCTTCATTCGAGACATAGCCCATGCCGATCGCGGCGCCGAGGGTGTGCCCATAATTGGCCGAGGTGACCAGGCCCACCCGCTTGCCGTCACGATAGATCGGTTCGTTGTGGTAGAGCAGCAGCGCCGGGTCTTCCATGGCGAACTGCACCATGCGGCGCTTCAACACGTTCGCGGATTTCTGCTTCTCCACCGCCGCCTTGCCGATGAAGTCCTTGGAGAAATCGCAGGTGAAGCCGAGGCCCGCCTCCAGGATCGAATCATGGGTGCCGATATCGTGGCCCCAATGGCGGAAGGCCTTCTCGATGCGCATGGAATCCATGGCATGCATGCCGGTCGGATGCAGGCCGAATTCCTCGCCGGCTTCCAATACAAGCTTCAACACGCCGCGGGCGAATTCCGCCGGGATGTAAAGCTCCCAGCCGAGCTCTCCCACATAGGAGATGCGCTGGGCCAAGACTTTCGCCGGGCCTACCACGATCTCCTTGGCCGCGGCAAAGGGGAAGCCTTCATTGGAGAGATCGGCATCGGTGAGCTTCGCCAGCAGATCGCGGCTCTTCGGTCCCATGACGCCCAGCGCGCCGAAGGTGGTGGTGATATCGGCGAGCTCGACCCGGGCATTCGGACGGATCGTGTCCTTGAGATAATGCCAGTCGCGCACCGAAGTCGCGGCGGCGGTCACCACCATGAAGCGGTTCTCGGCAAGCTTGGTGACGGTGAGATCAGCCTCGATCCCGCCCTTCTCGTTGAGCCATTGGGTGTAGTGCGCGCGGCCTACGGCGCTCACATTGGCGGTACAGATGCGCTGCAATTCGGCTTCCGCATCCGGCCCCATGACCAGGAATTTCGCGAAGGTCGAGAGATCGAGCAGGCCGACGCGCTCGCGGGTGTTGCGGCATTCCCGGCCGCAAAAATCGAACCAGTTCTGCCGGCCATAGCTGTATTCGTATTCCGGCGCGATGCCCTTGGGCGCATACCAGTTCGGCCGCTCCCAGCCGGCGACCTCGCCGAAACAGGCGTTGAGCGATTTCCAATCCTCATAGAAGGGCGTCAGGCGCACTTCGCGCGAGGATATGAACTGGCGATAGGGCCAGTGCATCGCATAAAGCAGCCCCAGCGCCTCCGAGACTCGCGGCACCAGGAAGCTCTTGCGGCTCATATGCGGCATCAAGCGGCGGATATCGACATCCCAGAGGTCGAAGGGCGGCTCGCCCTCGACGATCCAATGCGCCAGCGCCATGCCGGCGCCGCCGCCCGATTGAATGCCGATCGAGTTGAACCCGGCCGCGACGAAAAAGTTCTGCAGTTCCGGCGCCGGGCCGAGGATATAGCGCTGATCGGCGGTGAAGCTTTCCGGCCCGTTGAAGAATTTGCGGATGCCGACCTTCTCCAGACTCGGCAGACGATGGATGGCGCCTTCCAGGATCGGCTGGAAATGGTCGAAGTCTTCCGGCAGTTCGTCGAAGGCGAAATCCTCGCGAATGCCGTCCATGCCCCAGGGCTTGGCATGCGGCTCAAAGGCGCCCAGCAGCAGCTTGCCGGCATCCTCCTTGTAATAGGCGCAGGCATCCATGTCGCGCATCACCGGCAGGTTGGCGGTCATGCCTTCCATGGGCTCGGTCACGATGTAGAAATGCTCGCAGGCGTGGAGCGGGATGCTGACGCCGAGCTTGGCGCCGATCTCCCGCGACCACATGCCGGCGGCGCAGACCACATAATCCGCCTTGATCGTGCCTTCCGGCGTTTTCACGCCGACCGCGCGGCCGTTCTCGACTAGGATCTCCTCGACCTTGGTGTCCTCGAAGATCTTGATGCCCTTCATGCGGGCGCCGCGCGCCAGCGCCATGCAGGTATCGGCGGGATTGCACTTGCCGTCCTTCGGATAGAAGACCGCGCCCACCACGTCGTCGATATTCAACAGCGGCCACTTCTCCTGCGCCTGGGCGGCGGTGATATGCTCGGCCGGCACGTCGAAGGCGTGCAGCATATCCATGCCGCGCAGCAACTCTTCCATCCGGCTTTCATTGGTGGCGATGGAGAGCGAGCCCGGCTGCACGAAACCGGTCGCCTGACCGGTCTCGGCCTCGATGCCGGCATAGAGCTCGGTCGTATATTTCGCGAGCTTGGTGAGGTTCTCGGTATAGAGCGAGGCCCGCACGAGACCCGCCGCATGCCAGGTGGTGCCGCTGGTCAGCTTCTTGCGCTCCAACAGCACGGTGTCCGACCAACCGAGCTTGCCGAGATGATAGGCAATGGAGCAGCCGAGAATGCCGCCGCCGATGATGACGACGCGCGCTTTGCTGGGGAGGGTCATGATACTGGTCTCTGCTTAACCGTTTTACTCTCCGTCATGCCCGCACTTGGTGCGGGCATCCACGCCTTTTCCTGTCGCCGAAGAGAAGGCGTGGATGGCCGGACCAAGTCCGGCCATGACGACTTCAATAGCATTGCGCATGCCGGCGCGGAAATAGAACGTGTCGATATGGTCATCGACCACGCCTACAATCACGCCTTCAGCCGTTCGTTCTTCGGATCGTAGATCGGCTCCTGCGCCACCGTCGCTGGGTAGCGCTTGCCGAGGATCTCGATCTCCAGCTTGGTGCCCGGCGCAGCCAGATCCTTGCGCACATAAGCGAGGGCGATGCTCTTGCCGATGCGGTGGCCGTAGCCGCCGGAGCCGACGATGCCGACCTGCTGGTTGCCATCGAAGACAATGGAACAGGTCAAGGCATCCGCGGTCGGTGTCTCCACCGTCAGCGGCACGAAGCGCTCGACCTCGCCCTTGGCATGGCGATCGGCCAAGGCCTGCTTGCCGATGAAATCCGCCTTGTCGAGCTTGGCGAAGCGGTCCAGCCCGGCATCGAAGGGCGTGTATTCATGGGTGATGTCCTGCTTCCAGGAGCGATAGCCCTTCTCGAGACGCAGCGAATCCATGGCATACATGCCGAAATCGCGGATGCCCAGCGGCTCGCCGGCTTTCCAGATCGCATTGTAGA
>DASYDA010000213.1:0-7028 GCA_036499865.1 Dongiaceae bacterium
CATGGCTACGCCTGCATCCGGCTCGACATTCGCGGAACCGGCGATAGCGAAGGCTTGATCGAAGACGAATATACGCCGCAGGAACAGAAAGACGGCGTCGAAGCAATCGCCTGGATCGCACAGCAGAAGTGGTGCACCGGAAATGTCGGAATGGTCGGCATCTCCTGGGGTGGCTTCAACGGATTGCAAATCGCGGCGCTGCAGCCGCCGGCGCTGAAGACGATCATCACCGTCGGCTCGACGGATGACCGCTATGCGACGGATATCCATTGGGTGGGCGGCTGTCTGTCGAAGGACAATTTCGATTGGTCCTCGACTATGTTCGCTCATAACGACTTGCCGCCCGATCCCGAGATCGTCGGCGAAAAATGGCGCGAGATGTGGGAAGCGCGGATGAAGCAGAACACGCCGTGGATTCTCAACTGGCTGAAGCATCAGCGCCGCGATGCCTATTGGCAACAAGGATCCGTTTGCGAGGACTTCTCGAAGATCAGGATTCCGGTCTACGCGGTCAATGGCTGGGCCGATAATTATTCGGAATCAATCCCGCGATTGCTGGCCGGTTTGAATGTCCCGCGCAAGGGATTGATCGGCCCCTGGGCGCATTCCTATCCGCACCACGCAACGGTGACGCCAGAGATCGGCTGGCTGCAGGAGACTTTGCGCTGGTGGGATCATTGGCTGAAGGGCCGCGACACCGGAATCATGAATGAGCCGATGTATCGCGTCTGGATGCAGGAAAGCCTGCCGCCGAAGACGTGTTACAACGACCGTCCCGGCCGCTGGGTGGCCGAGGAGAGCTGGCCTTCGCCGCGCATTGATTGGCAGGATCACCATCTGAATTTCGGCGGGGCGCTGGAGCGCAAGGCCCGGCGGACCCAGCCGTCGACGATCTGCTCGCCGCTCTGGGTGGGGGCGGCGGCCGGAGAAGTCGGGCGTTACGGCAATGAAGCGGAATGGGCGACCGATCAGCGCGAGGATGACGGTGGGTCGCTGGTCTTCGTTTCGGAACCTCTCGCGGAGCGCACGGAGATCCTGGGCGCGCCACAGCTCCATCTGGAATTCGCTTCGGATAAGCCCATTGCTTTGGTCGCGGTGCGGCTCAACGACGTAGCGCCGGACGGAAGCTCGACACGGGTTACCGTTGGACTCTTGAACCTCAATCATCATAAGAGTCATGAGAAGGCAGTGAAGCTGCGGCCCGGCACGCGCTACAAAGCCACCGTCGATCTCGACGATATCGCCCATGCCTTTCCGGCCGGACATCGGCTGGCGGTTTCCATCTCCACCGTTTACTGGCCGATCGCTTGGCCTTCGCCCGAACTGGTGACGCTGACGGTGTTCACCGGCCGCACGAAGCTGGCTCTGCCGGTACGCCCCGTGAATCCCTCGGATGAGAATCTGCCGGCTTTCGGCGAGCCGGAGCAGGCGGCGGACACGCCGCAGAGCCGCCGATCGGTCGAGGATGCCAGTCGCCGCACGGTCACCCGCGATCTGCTCGCCGGCCGCATCGTGGTGGATTTCCCGCGCTGGAACGGCGAAACCGAGCTTGAGGACATCCATCAGAAATTCCGCTCCAAGGGATTCGCGCGATACACCATCGTTGAAGGCGACCCACTTTCGTCGAAGATCGAAACGGAATACCGGGTCAGCCTGCAGCGACCCGACACCACGGTCACGCATCACAGTGTCGGGGTTATGACTTGCGACGCCGAGTACTTTCGCATGGAAATGAGCCTGGAAATTCTCGAAAACGACAGGCCGGTTTTCAGCCGGAAATGGGATAAGAAAATCCTCCGTGATATGATATAACCCCCGAGGGGTGCCGCTCAGCAGGCGTGCATTCCGGAATCCGCTGACGGCGGGTTCGGGGGAGCGGAATCATGCCGGAACTAAGCCAAAGAATGGTGCTGGGCCAGCGCAGCATGGCGCCGTTGACGGTGGCCTTGGTGATCCTGCTGCTGGTCGGGCTGCCGGCGGCCGTCTGGCTGGATCTGCGCTCGCTGTCCGAGGGAATCCTGCGGGAACAAGCCCATGAAACCGGGCAGATCATCGACGATATGCGCGGTTTCTACGCGACCGATGTGGTCGGTCGCGTGCTTGCCGCAAAGCAGACGGTTACGGCGGTCCACAACTATCTCGACGTGAACGGTGCCATTCCGATCCCGGCGACGCTGTCGATCGAGCTCGGCAAGCGGATCAGCGCGCGCCAGGACAATGTGAAGTATCGGTTCGTCTCGGACTATCCGTTCAGGGGCCGCGAAGTCCATCCCCTGGACGCCTTCGAGCTCACGGCCATCCGGCAGTTGCGGCAAGATCCAAAGCAGCCGATCATCCAGGTCTCCGGCAGCATCTTCGACCGCAGCGTGCGGACCGCGACGCCGGTGATCATGGCGGCGCCTTGCGTCGCCTGCCACAACACCCATCCCGACAGTCCGAAGAAGGACTGGAAGGTGGGGGATGTCCGGGGCATCCAGGAAATCACCATCCAGCAATCGATTGCGGCGAATATCCTCGCCTTCAAATATCTGCTTGCCTATTTCTGCCTGGCCACCGCGATCGGCATCTTCTTCATCGTCACGCAGCGGCGGCAGACCGCGCTGATCTTCAAGATCAACCGCGAGCTCTCGGAGGGTAATGATTTCCTGGCGGCGGTTTCAATGAAGATCGCCAAATACCTCTCGCCGCAGATCTACAAGAGCATCTTCAGCGGCCAGCGTGACGTGACCATTGCCACCGAGCGCAAGAAACTGACGATCTTCTTTTCCGACATCCAGAATTTCACGGCGACCACGGAACGGCTGCAGCCCGAGGAGCTGACCAAGCTGCTGAATGAGTATCTGACCGAGATGTCGACGATCGCGCTGCAATACGGCGCAACGGTGGACAAGTTCATCGGCGACGCCATCCTGGTGTTCTTCGGCGATCCCGAGACCAAGGGCGTCGAAGAGGATGCTCGTCTCTGCCTTCACATGGCCATCGACATGCAGCGGCGGTTGAACGAGCTCAACGTCGAATGGCGTTCACGCGGCATCGAACAGCCGTTCCGGGCGCGCATGGGCATCAACACCGGTTATTGCAATGTCGGCAATTTCGGCAGCGAAGATCGGATGGATTACACGATCATCGGTGCGGAGGCGAATCTCGCCGCGCGCCTGCAATCCATCGCGACGCCGGGCGAGATCGTCATCAGCTATGAAACTTATGCCCTGGTCCGCGAGATGGTGCGCGCCAGGCCGCTGACGGCGATCTCCATGAAGGGGATCAGCCGCGAGGTCGTGCCTTACGCGGTCGAGGGATTGCTGGGCGAAGTCAAGCAACGGGCGCGCGTCATCAGCGAACACGCGATCGGGCTCGATATCTTCCTCGACCTGGAAGTCATCGACGACAACACCATTGCAAGGACGCGGCGCTTGCTGGACGAAGCGTTGAGCGCGCTGGCGGCAAAAAATCGGCAGCCCGGCGTTTAGAGCCTAGCCATCACGCTCTAGAGCCGGCCGGCTTCGATGATGCGCTTCAGGAAAGCGCGTGTACGTTCGTTCTTGGGATCGCCGAAAATCTGTTCGGGCGGGCCTTCCTCATGCACGATACCGCCATGCAGGAAACAGACCTTGCTGGCAACTTCCCTTGCAAAGCCCATTTCATGCGTCGCCAGGAGCATGGTCATGCCCTCGCGGGCGAGATCGCGCACGATATTCAAGACTTCGGAGACCAGTTCGGGATCGAGCGCCGAGGTGATCTCGTCCAGGAGCAGGACCAGCGGGTCCATCGCGAGGGCGCGGACAATGGCGACGCGCTGCTGCTGACCGCCGGAAAGCCGGTCGGGGTATTCGCCCGCCTTCTGTTCGAGGCCGATTCGTTTCAGCAGAGTTATAGCGCGCTCTTCGGCTTGGGCGCGCGGCGTGTGCAAAACGCGGATCGGCGCGAGGGTGACGTTCTCGAGCACCGTCATGTGGGGGAACAGATTGAAGGCTTGGAACACGATGCCGACATCGCGGCGCAACGCGTTGACGTCCACCCCGGGGCCGGTCACGCGGTCGCCATGCAGGCGGATCTCACCCCCCTCGATCGGTTCCAATCCATTGATGCAGCGGAGCAGGGTGGATTTGCCGCAGCCGGAAGGCCCGATCAAGCAAACCACCTGATGCTCCTCGACGCTCATATTGAGCCCTTTGAGGACTTCCATGGCGCCGTAGCGCTTGGTGACCTGATTGATTTCGATCAATGACATAGTGGGAGAGTCCTTATCCGCCAGCGCGCATGCGCCGCTGATCGCGCTCGATCAAGCGGTCCACGAAGCGGGTCTGCGGGATGGTGATCACGATGAACAGAAAGGCGACGGTGGTGACCGACGACAGATTGAAGTGGTTGCTGGCCACGATCTTCGCCTGGTTGAAGGCGTCGATGGTGCCGATCACGTTCACCAGCGCCGTATCCTTCTGCAAACTGATGAAGTCGTTGAGCAGCGGCGGAATGATCCGGCGCACTGCCTGCGGCACCACGACGAAGCGCAAGGTCTGGCCGAAACCGAGGCCCAATGAACGCGCAGCCGCAGTCTGGCTCCAATGAATGCTTTCGATACCGGCGCGATAGACCTCGGCAACATAGGCGCCATAGGTGAGGGTCAAGGCCAGGATCGCGTACCATTCCGGCGGAAAATCCTTGACGATCGGCAGGCCGGTCAAGGGCAGGCCGAAACCCACGAGATAGATCGTGATGATCGCCGGCAATGCGCGGAAGACGTCGGTATAGGCGGTGGCGATCATCCGGATCGGCCGGCCGGCCTCTCCGGGCAGCAGGCGGGCGACCGCGACCACAAGGCCCCAGACCAGCACCAGAATTTCCGCGATGCAGAAGATATAGACGTTGGTGCCGAAAGCGTGGAGCACCAGCCCGAATGAACTCCAGATCAAGGACAGTTTAAAGAAGGTGAGCCCGACGGCGACTTTATTGGCGATGATGAAGAGGCCGATGGTCAGGATCAGCACCACCGCCGCACCATAACCGTAGGCCCGGAAGGCGTGATCGCGCGCCGCGGCACTCTGGACACGTGCCGTGACGATGTCTTTGGACGTGATTGCCTCGCGCGCGCGATGCGAGGCGTTGAAGGCGCGAAGCGCGGGGATGAAGAGCAGGATCGGCAGGGCGCCTGCGATCCAGAGCAGGGTGGTGATGGTGGGAAAATTCGCGCCGGATTGCGCGATCGCATCTTTGATGGCGCCGATTACCCAGAAGGATGCGGCCGAGATGGCGAGCGCCATGGCGATGGCAAGCAGAGCCAGATCCGAGCCCGGTCGAGGCAAAGTGGGTGCGCGCCATCGATCGTCGCGGATTGTACGCTGATGGGTGAGGACTTCGCTCATGGCTGCTTCAGCCCGTCGCTATGATGGATCGCAAAAGACAACATGCCCCCCTTCGCGTCGCAGCGAAGGAGGGCATGATCCAACTGTATTTCCGATCAGGGCTTGAAGTAAGGGATCTTGCTCGGATCCGCGCCCCAGGCCGCCGCGAGATACTTCGCGGACAAGGCCTTCAACGTGCCATCATCGATCAAGGCTTGAATGATCTTGTCCAGCGCGGCTGCGTTTGCCGAACCCTTCGGATAGAGGGCGCCATAGGTCTCGCCGGTGGCATATTGCCCGACGATCTCGAACAACCCGTTCGACTGTCCCGCCTGGGCGAGAACGATGGAGGTGTCGGTCATGGCGGCGTCGATCTGGCCCGCCTGCAAGGCGGTGAACATCGAGGGCGTATCCGGGAAGACTTTGGCCGGCTTTTCCGGCTGCAGCTTGTTCGCCACGAAATCTGCGCCCGTGGTCGCCTGCTGCACGCCGATCTGCGCCTTCTTGAGCGAGGTCCCGTCGATCGAAGCGCCCTTCTTCACCATCACGCCGATATCGGAAGAGAAGTAGGGGACGGAGAAATCCACGACCTTCTTGCGCTCGTCGGTGATCGAGATTTCCGAAAGCGCGAGGTCGAAGTTCTTGGTCTGGCCGGCGACCAGCGCGTCCCAGGCCACGTTCACGACCTGGACCTTATCGAGACCCGCGCGGTGGGCGATGTTTGCCGCCATGCAATACTCGTAGCCGTCCTTGATGGTGTCGGGCGTGTCGCCATTCCACCAGCCGACCGCCGGCAGGTTGACTTCGACGGTGATTTGGCCTGCGACCGCCGGGGTGATCGGTGTTTCACCCTTGGTGCCGGTCAATTCGCAATTGCCGATCATGTCGGCGGCCGATGCGGCGGGAATTGCCACTGTGGCAATTGCCAGGGCGGCAATTGCCACCAATCCGGCGCTGCCCAATGCAGCGCGCAGTGTTGAGCCGGTTTTCATGGTACCTCTCCTGTTTTAAACCCTGTGATCGACCATTCCGTCCGGCACCTTGGTGTCGTCGCCTCACGGATGGTGGATCGCCGAGATCTCGGGACCTTCATCGGGACGGGCGGCAAGACCGGAAATGTCTTTGGCGGATGGCTCGGCATTTTGGCTGGCGTTCGGTTTGTTTCCCCGATTGATTACCAGCCTCAGCCTTACTGGCATCCGACCAAGCCGGACGCCACCTGTCAAGCGTATTGTACCTGCCGAAGCTGGCAATCCCACGCTATTTCCGAAGCTTAACGCCGTTCAGTTCCGCCAGGAAATCCAGCATCCGCGGCACGAATCGTTCTCCATATCCCTTGTTGTCGGCCAGCACGAAGGTCTGATGCACGGCTTCGGCAATGAACGAAGTCGAGGAAACCTGCTCGGTCATATTGGTGTAGTAGCGGAGATCTTTCCGCGCGGTCGCGACCTGGAATTTCAAGGCGGTGTCGTCGTCGGCCAAGGCCACTTTCATCAGCCGCTGGAACATGACGGAATTGGCGCCACCGGCCGCGACGATGTCATACAGAGCTTGCAGGTTGACGCCCGCCTTGGCCGCCGCGACGACGGCTTCCGAAACGACCGCAGCCGTGCCCAGCGCGACGAAGTTGTTGATCAGTTTCAGGCGATGGCCGGCGCCGACACCGCCGGCATGGATGATGGTGTC
>DASYDA010000214.1:0-6651 GCA_036499865.1 Dongiaceae bacterium
GATGTCGGCGAGACCTTCTCCGGCGTGCCCTACGAGATTGGTTTGAAAGCAGTGGAGAAATTACGGCCCATCGTTCCCGGCGGAACCGCCATGGCGGCCTTTGCGCTGCGCTGGATCCTGATGTTCGACGCGATCACGGTCGCCATTCCCGGCGCCAAGAATGTGGAGCAGGCGAAGGGCAATGCCGCGGCCGGCGAACTGCCGCCGCTGACTTCGGACCAGATGGCGGCGGTGAAGGTGGTCTACGACGCCGACATCAAGCCGCTGGTCCATCATCGCTGGTGACGCCGCCATGATCCTCGGCATCGGCAACGACATCATCGACATCCGGCGCGTCGAAGCCTCGATCGAGCGCTTCGGCAAGCGCTTCATCGACCGCATCTTCACCGAAATCGAGCAGAAGAAATCCGACCGCCGCGCCAACCGCGCCGCTTCCTATGCCAAGCGCTTCGCCGCCAAGGAGGCGTGCAGCAAGGCGCTCGGAACCGGGTTTCGCGCCGGCGTCTATTGGCGCGACATGGGTGTCGTCAATCTGCCGAGCGGCAAGCCGACGATGGCCTTGACCGGCGGCGCGCTGACGCGGCTGCAGGCGATCACGCCGCCCGGCATGGTGCCGCAGATCGACATCACCATCACCGATGACGGACCGATCGCCCAGGTGATCGTGATCATCTCCGCCAATCCGGCGTGAGGGTTCATACAGACTGCACACGATTGAATCCCCGCCCCCAACTTGGGGGCGAGGGAAGGCTAAGCGAACACCGCCCGCGCCACCGCCAATGCGATGAAGATCGCCACCAGGGAACCCACCACGGATACCAGTAGATAAATGGCCGCGCCGGTGAGCGCGCCACGCTGGCAGAGCAGGGCGAAATCCAGCGAGAAGGTGGAGAAGGTGGTGAAGCCGCCGAGGATGCCGGTGGTGAGGAACAGCCGCCAGTGTTGGCTCATCTGGCCGAGGCCGGCATTGCCGCCGCGGAAAGCAAAGTAGCCCGCGATCAGTCCCATCAAAAGAGAACCCAGGATGTTGATGGCCATGGTCGCATAGGGAAAATCCAGCCCCATGAAGCGCGGCACGAGGTTGTTGACGCAATGGCGGATGGCCCCGCCGATCCCGGCGCCGAGAAAAACGATCAGATACATCATGAAGAAACTCCTGGAGACGCGCGCAACCACACCAAGCACCGGACCGGCGATACAGGCGACAGGTTGGACAGGAGATTCTGGACAGACTCCCACCGTGCTGAACTCGCCCGGTAGGAGTCATCAGCCTCATCCGATCCGCGCTGACGATCGGCGGGAGGCGGTTCGGTCGGTATCGACCTTGGGGGAACCCCATCCCCAATGCCGGTGAAGCTAACGGAGCCATGCGGATGAGTCAAAGCGGCCAACGCTACCAGGACTGGCACGCGGGATGGCGCGGCTTGACATTCCCCGGGGCGGATGGCTTGATCCGCGTCAAGCGGAGCTGGACAAGCGCATGAAAAAACCCGAACGGAAACAATCAGTTATGGCTAAACCTTCAACCGGCGATTTCCGCGAATACTGGGAGCTTGCCAAGACTCTGATCTGGGCCGTGCTGATCGCCATCGTGGTCCGCACCTTCGCTTTCGAGCCGTTCAACATCCCTTCGGGCTCCATGATCCCGACCCTGCTGATCGGCGACTATCTCTTCGTTTCGAAGACCGCCTATGGCTACAGCAAATATTCCTTCCCCGGCAGCATGGCGCCGTTCAGCGGCCGCATCTGGTCGGGTGAGCCGAAGCGCGGCGAGGTCATCGTGTTTCGCCCGCCGGGACGTCCCGATGACGATTTCATCAAGCGCCTGATCGGTCTGCCCGGTGACCGCATTCAGGTGAAGGCCGGCATCCTGCAAATCAACGGCCAGCCGGTCGAGCGCAAGCGCATCGAAGACTATATGTACGAAACGCCGGATCATCCGGAAGGCGTTCCGGTCCCGCAATATGACGAAACCCTGCCGGGTGGCGTCACCCATCGCATCATCGAGGTGAGCGGCGATAACGGGATGTTCGACAACACGCCGATCTATGTGGTGCCGCAGGGCGACTACTTCATGATGGGCGACAACCGCGACAATTCCGACGACAGCCGCGCCGGCGCGGTCATGATGGGCGATACCACACAGGAAATTCGCGACCCGGCGCTTTTGAGCCCGGTGGGATTCGTGCCCGCCGAGAATCTGATCGGCCCGGCGAAGATTCTGTTCTGGTCCTATGACGATTCATTCCGCGGGTTGAACCCGATCACCTGGGTCACCGCGCTTCGCTGGCAGCGATTGCTCAATCTGATCCATTGAGCCGATGAAAGCCGGCGGCGCAGCGAAAGGGGATGTGAGTGTCTTGATCGAGGCACTTGGAATCGAATTCGCACGCCCGGAATTGCTGCATCTCGCACTCACCCATCCCAGCGCCGTCGCGGTCGGCCGGCCGCGCCGCGTGAAGAAGATCGTCGGCAAGGTTCTGGAGATCAGGCCGGAGCCACAATCGCGCTCGAACGACAACCAGCGCCTGGAATTCCTCGGCGATCGTGTGCTCGGCTTGGTGATTTCGGAAATGCTGTTCAATGCATTTCCGGGAGAGGATGAAGGCGCATTGGCGCGCCGCCTGGCCGCCTTGGTGCGCCAGGACGGCCTCGACAAGGTCGCCCGCGAGATCGAGCTTGGTAAATACCTGCTTCTCTCCCGCGGCGAGGAAGAGGGCGGCGGGCGTGAAAATCCAGCGATCCTTGCCGATGCCTGCGAGGCGCTGATCGGCGCGCTCTATCTCGACGGCGGTTTGGAGGTGGCGCGGCTCTTCATCGAGCGCCACTGGCGGCCGCAAATGGATGCCGAGGCGAAGCCGCCGCAGGATGCGAAGACGACCTTGCAGGAATGGGCCCAGGCCGGCGGCCTCGCTTTGCCGCTTTATACCGTGGTGAAGAGCGAGGGCCCGCCGCACGATCCGGTTTTCGAGGTTGCGGTGAGTGTCGCGGGGCAGAAGCCGGTGACGGCGCGCGGACGCTCCAAGCGCGCCGCGGAACAAGCGGCCGCACGCGGCCTGCTCGATCAGGTTGGACAATGACATGAACGAAGAATCGGTTCCTCGCTGCGGCTTCGTCGCGGTTCTGGGTGCGCCCAACGCGGGCAAATCGACGTTGGTCAACCGCGCCGTCGGGCAGAAGGTTTCGATCGTCAGCCCCAAGGTGCAGACCACGCGTGCCCGTGTGCTCGGCATCGTCAACCACGGCCCATCCCAGATCGTGCTGGTGGATACACCCGGCATCTTCGCGCCGAAGCGCCGGCTCGACCGCGCCATGGTGGCGGCGGCTTGGGGTGGGGCGGGGGATGCCGACCGGATCGTGCTGATCGTCGATGCCGCCCGCCGCAAGCTCGATGAGGATACGCAACGCATCATCGCCGGCCTGAAGAAGCAGAAGCGCGAAGCCGTGCTCGTCCTGAACAAGATCGACATCGTGCCGCGCGAGAAACTGCTGACGCTGACCGCCGAGCTGAACGCCGAAGGCATCTTCAGCGATACCTTCATGATCTCCGCCGAAACCGGAGACGGTGTCGCGGACCTGATCGATCATCTCGCCGCGCGCATGCCGGAAGGCCCGCATCACTTTCCGGAAGACCAGGTCACCGACGCGCCGATGCGAAGCCTGGCGGCCGAGATCACCCGCGAACATCTGTTCCGCAGGCTCCATCAGGAACTGCCCTATGAGCTCACCGTCGAGACCGAGAGCTGGGAAGAGTTCGACGACGGCAGCGCCAAGGTGCAGCAGACCATATTCGTCGCCAAGGACGGCCAGAAGGCGATCGTCGTCGGCAAGGGCGGCGAACGCATCAAGGCGGTGCGGGAAGCCTCCCAGGCTGAACTCGAGGGCATCATGGAGCGTCGCGTGCACCTTTTTCTCTTCGTGAAGGTGCGCGGCAACTGGGCCGAGGATCCGGAGCATTTCCGGAACATCGGCCTCGACTGGAAGGCTTGATTCTCGCCGGCGCCACTGTCCGTTAGCTGACAGAATTAGCGTCGTAAGCGGGCACGGGTCTTGCATTGAAAATCGGAGGGGCAGTTCCCCATTTAAGATTTTCATATCAAGGAGAGAATCATGAGCATCGGTGCAGTCGGCGGATCGAGTGCCGCCTCCGCTCTCGCCAGTCTCGGCACCAACGGCGCGTCGAAGAGCGACGGCTCTTCCGGTTCCGGCGGAAGTTCTTCGGCCTCGACCACGGTGGTGAGCGCAGTCTCGGTCACCAATTCGGACGGCTCGACCACCACCGTGACGACCTATGCCGATGGCCACAGCGAAACGACCACCACACAGGCGGGTCAAGCTTCACTGCCGACGCAAGGGTCGAAGGCGACCGGCAATGCCGGCGGCAGCAATGCCACGTCCAGCAGCACCAGCTCGGCGCAATCGGCGCTGGGCACTGCCCAGAGCGCGGCGACGGGCCAGAAGTCCGCAGGCGCGACCGGCGCCAATGGAACGGTCAATACAGCCCAGGCCAACGTCAACCTGGTGGTCTGACGCGCTCTCCGGCACGGCTGGCGTTCGCGCGCAAATTGCGGCAGATTGCGCGCGATCTCGACTTGCGCTCTTCGGATTCTCGATTTGGCTCCGGACGCTCGATGATCGGCGCATCCGGAGCTTCTTCATGCCGCAATCGCTTAACTCTTCGCCGATCGACGACGGCGACAAGATCGACTGGCGCAACCTGACCGCGGCTTTTGCCGCGGTCTGCGTTTTTTCCTTTTCGCTCGGCGAAATTTTCCCACTGCTCTCGCTGAACATGGAAAAAAACGGCGTCGATCCTCGGGTGATCGGCTACAACGCCGCCATGGCGCCGATCGGCATTCTGCTGGCCGGGCTGATTATCCCCAGGCTTTCGCATCGTTTCGGCCCGCGGCGGCTGGCGATCTTCATGGCCCTGGCCACCGGCGTGATCTTTCTTGGCTATCCCAGCTTCCCGACACTCTGGGCCTGGTTTCCGTTGCGCCTTATCCAGGGTGTCTGTGTCGCCACCCTGTTCGCGCTGAGCGAAGCCTGGGTGATCGGCAATGCCAAGGGTGTGTGGCGCGGGCGGATCGTCGGACTCTATGGCAGCCTGATCTCCGGCAGTTTCGGCGTCGGCCCGGCGATCGTCGGCTGGGTGGGCATCCACGGCTATACGGCTTTCGTCATCGGCGCCGTGATCCTGATCGTCTCGGCTTTTCCGATCTCGCTGGTTCGGGACGACCACAACCGGGATATCGAAACGCCGCATGGCTCGATCTGGAGCTTCATTCCCAAGGCTCCATTCCTGCTGGGCGCGATCGTGATCCATGCCATGTTCGATGGCGGCATGCTGGGATTCCTCGCGGTCTATGGCGTGCGCCATGGCATGTCGGTGGAGCGGGGCGCCTTCCTGATCACGGCGCTCGCCTGCGGCAACGTCTTCTTCCAGATCCCGATCGGCTGGATCGCCGACCACACATCGAAGCCGGCCGTCATGTTGGCCTGCTTCATCGGCGCGGCGTTCGGCCTGATGGTACTACCCTTTGCGATCACGACGGTCTGGGTCTGGCCGCTGGCGATGCTGATGGGTGCCTTCGGTTTCGGCATCTACACCGTCGGCCTCGCCCAGCTCGGCGACAATTTCAGCGGCTCCGATTTGATCACCGGCACCGCGGCCTTCTCTACGGTATGGGGGCTGGGGGCGTTGCTGGGCTCCGTGCTCGCGGGATTCGCCATGGATATCTGGGGTCCGGATGGCTTTCCCCGGGCGTTGCTCGCCGTATTCCTCGTCTATATCGGTGTACGACTGTTCGGTGGTTTCGGAAGACGGGCGGTTTAGCGTCTCATTTTTCGTCTAACACGCTGATTTTTTTATAGTTAACGCCCGGAATTCGCCTGTCGGGACACCGCGCTTCTGGGAAATTCCTCCCGCATTAGATTCAATTCCTGGGGGAAATCATGAAGCGTTTGTTGGGACTGTTCTTCGGTGCCGCCATCGGCATTTTCGCGATGGGTGGCGAGCAAGCCTCCGCGTCGACGGTGGATTTGGGAACCCTCACCGGGGCTCATACGGCATTTTCCTTGAACGTCACGAGTTTCGGTACTCAGGATTATTCGTTCCACCTCGACTCAGCGACGTCGGTTCTCGCTTTTGCCTCAACGGCGGCCAGCGTCACCTTTTTAGATATCGCCATCAACCAAGGCGCAAGCCTGGTCGGAGACGTGCTTGTGCCCTTTTCGACGATGACATTCGACTCCCGGAACCTCACGAGCCCCCGTGCTGGCTGCGGGGGATTACATCATGACGCTCTCGGCGTTAGGGTCGAGTTCGACGCCGTTTACTGTCAACGGTTACATGACGACGGTTGCCGCGACGCCGATTCCGGCCACGGGCCTGATGCTGCTGACGGCACTCGGCGTGCTCGGTTTCCTGGTCGTGCGCCACAAGCGGTCCGGCGCGGTTTTCGGAAACGCCGCCGCTTAAGCTTTTCCGTCTAAGCTTTTTTCAGGCATCTGCGCCGCCACTAAGCCGTGGCGGCGCATGACCTCTTTCAATAGCGCGGGATCGGGCGGGCCGCCCGCGTTGACGACTTCCGCGATCTCGCGGAAATATTTCGGGCCGATCTTGGCCGGCGTGAGCACGGTCAGGATCCG
>DASYDA010000215.1:0-2117 GCA_036499865.1 Dongiaceae bacterium
CCGACCATGCCGTATTTGATTCTGCCCTGCGCTTTGTCGCTTCTGCCTTCGATCGCCATGATATCCCCTTATGATCAGCCGATGCCCAGCATGCGGCGGTTGGCCTTCTGATCGGCGCCCGATCCGGCGAAATCGTCGAAGGCCTTCTCGGTCACGCGAATGATGTGGTCGCGGATGAAGATGGCGCCTTCGCGCGCGCCGTCTTCGGGATGCTTGATGCAGCATTCCCATTCCAGTACCGCCCAGCCTTCGAAACCGTATTGGGCGAATTTGGAAAAGATCGCCTTGAAATCGACCTGCCCATCGCCCACTGACCGGAAGCGGCCCGCGCGCTCGACCCAAGGCTGGAATCCGCCATAGACGCCGGTGCGGCCGTTCGGATTGAACTCCGCATCCTTCACGTGGAACATCTTGATGCGGTCATGATAGAGGTCGATGTATTGGAGATAATCCAATTGCTGCAGTACGAAATGCGAGGGATCGAAGAGGATGTTGCAGCGCGGATGGTTCTTCACCCGCTCCAGGAACATCTCGAAGGTCGCACCGTCATGCAGGTCCTCGCCGGGATGGATTTCGTAGCAGACGTCGACACCCACCTTGTCGAAGGCATCGAGGATCGGTTTCCAGCGCTTCGCCAATTCGTCGAAGGCCGCCTCCACCAACCCCGCCGGCCGCTGCGGCCAGGGATAGAAATACGGCCAGGCGAGAGCGCCTGAAAACGTGACATGGGACTTGAGGCCGAGATTCTTGGAAGCCTTGGCCGCCAGCATCATCTGGTCCACCGCCCAGGCTTGCCGTTTCTTTGGATTGCCGCGCACCTCTTTCGCCGCGAATCCGTCGAAGGCTTCGTCATAGGCGGGATGCACCGCAACCAGCTGGCCCTGCAGATGGGTCGATAATTCGGTGATCTCGACGCCGTTCTTCTTGCAGATGCCCTTGACCTCGTCGCAATAGGCCTTGGATTCTGCCGCCTTCTTGAGATCGAACAGCCTGCCGTCCCAGCTCGGCATCTGCACGCCCTTGAAGCCGAGCCCCGCCGCCCATTTGGTGATCTTGTCCAGCGAATTGAACGGCGGCTTGTCGCCGGCGAATTGCGCCAGAAAGATCGCCGGCCCCTTGATCGTGGTCATACCCATCGCGTTTCTCCCCTTCGCATCCCGCTTTGCGCGGGCGCATCGTCACAGATAGCTGTTGACCAGATTTTCCAGATATTCCTGCTGGCCCGATCGCGGCCTCGGATCGGACTTGCCCTGCTCCGCTTGCGCGGCGAGATCCGCAAGGGACCGCCGGCCTGCCATGATCGCCTTCCCTTCAGCGCCATCCCACCCGGCATAACGGTCGCCGACATATTTGCCGAGTGCGCCATCCTCGATCATCCGCGCGGCTATGGTCAGCGCACGGGCGCTGACATCCATGCCGCCGATATGGGCATGCAGCAGATCGGCCGGATCCAAGGATTGCCGTCGGATCTTGGCGTCGAAATTCAAACCGCCGGTCGTGAAGCCGCCGGCCTTCAGAATGTAATAGAGAGCGAGCGCGGTATCCGGGACATTGTTCGGGAACTGGTCGGTGTCCCAGCCCAATTGCGGATCGCCGCGATTCATGTCGATCGAGCCCAGGATGCCCAGCGCCGTGGCCAGCGCGATCTCGTGCTCGAAGCTGTGCCCGGCCAGGGTGGCATGGTTGTTCTCGATATTGACCTTGACCTCCTTCTCAAGGCCATACGCCTTCAGGAATCCATAAACCGACGCGGTGTCGAAATCGTATTGATGCTTGGTCGGCTCCCGGGGCTTCGGCTCGATCAGGATCGTGCCCTTGAAGCCGATCTTGTGCTTGTGCTCGATCACCAGATTGAAGAAGCGCCCGAGCTGATCGAGCTCACGCTTCAGATCGGTGTTCAGCAAGGTCTCATAGCCCTCGCGCCCGCCCCAGAGCACGTAATTGACACCGCCCAGTTCATGAGTGACTTCCAGCGCATTCTTCACCTGCCCCGCCGCCTGAACGAAAACCTCAGGGTCAGGATTGCTGGCGGCCCCCGCCATGAAGCGCCGATGCGAGAAGAGGTTCGCGGTGCCCCAAAGCAGCTTCAACTTCCCCTGCTCCATCTTCTGCGCGAA
>DASYDA010000216.1:0-2632 GCA_036499865.1 Dongiaceae bacterium
TCCAAGGCACTCGCCGCCTTCTTGAATTCAGTGGGTGCAACAGACGGCGGATTTGGGGATATCGAGATACCTCTCGCCAAGGCACCCGGCAGCTTTCAGTCCGAGTTTGTTCGATATGACACCTTCATGCATCCGCCACGCTGGGAGACTGGAGGTTTAGGGAGCTTGGATTCCCTCTCCTACAGATGGGCGCAGTTCGCGGTCGCTCAGACGCCCGTTCCTGCCACACTCCCGCTCTTCGTCTCCGCGCTCGGCGGTCTTGGCTTCGTGGGCTGGCGAAGAATCCGCACCCATGCCTGATCGGACAAGGCGCCTCATGGGCGACCTGCGCGGGTCAAGCCCGTGCAAGACGGTGCGATTGGGATCAAGACCTCTGCGGTGCGCCGCCAGACCTACTGAAACGCCACTTCCGCGAAGCTGCGGAGTTTGCGGCTGTGGAGCCGCTCCAGCCCGAGATCCCGCAGCCGCTCCATGGCGTGAATGCCGATCTTCAAATGCTGCCCCACCTGCTGGCGGTAGAAGGCATCGGCCATGCCGGGCAGCTTGAGCTCGCCATGCAAGGGCTTGTCGGAAACGCAGAGCAGGGTGCCGTAGGGCACCCGGAAGCGGAAGCCGTTGGCGGCGATGGTGGCGCTCTCCATGTCGAGGGCGATGGCGCGGCTCTGGCCGTAGCGGCGGATCGGCTCGCGGTAATCCTGGAGCTCCCAGTTTCGGTTGTCGATGGTGGCGACGGTCCCGGTCCGCATCACGCTCTTGAGGTCATAGCCGGTGAGGCCGGTGACTTCTCCCACCGCATGCTCCAGCGCCACCTGGATCTCTGCCAGCGGCGGCACCGGAACCCAGGCGGGGAGGTCGGCGTCGAGCACATGGTCCTCGCGGACATAGCCATGGGCGAGCACGTAATCGCCGAGCTTCTGGGTGTTCCGCAGACCCGCGCAATGGCCCAGCATCACCCAGGCATGGGGGCGGAGCACCGCCACATGATCGGTGATGGTCTTCGCGTTGGAAGGCCCGACTCCGATATTGACCATGGAGATGCCGGAATGGTCCGGCCGGGTCAGATGGTAGCCGGGCATCTGCGGCAGCCTGGCCGGCGCCGGAACGGCGCTGGGATCGCCCGGCCGCGTCTCCCGGTCGCCGGGTTCGACGAAGCTCGCATAGCCGCCGCCATCCTTGCGCATCAGCTCATGGGCGTAGCGGACGAATTCGTCGATATAGAATTGATAATTGGTGAACAGCACAAAGTTCTGGAAATGCTGCGGCGAGGTCGCGGTGTAGTGCTTCAGCCGGAACAGCGAGTAATCCACCCGCGGGCCGGTGAACAAAGCGAGCGGATCCGGTGCGCCCGAGGTTTGAATCGCTGTCCCGTTGACGATGCTGTCATCCATCAGCGCCAGGTCCGGCAGGTCGAAGCGGCTGCGCATGCCGCGGATCGTCTCCCGAGTCAGCTCGCCCTCGATATGCAGCGTATCGGGGAAGGCGAAATGTACCGGGATCGGCGTGTCGCTGACACCGACCTCGACCGGGACATGGTGATTCTGGATGAGCTGGCCGATCTGTTCCGTGAAGTAGCGATGGTAGAGGTCAGGCCGCGTCACCGTGGTCGAGAAACGACCGGGCCGGTCCACGAAGCCATAGGCGAGGCGGGTGTCCGCGTGGCCGAAATCGCTGACCGCGATCGAAACGTAAGGGTAACAGGTGCGGATCGGTCCGGCGGCGCCGGCCTCGCCGCTGCTTCCGACGAAGGTGCGGAAGGCGTCGCGCAGCCGCCCGGTATTGATGTCATAGATTTCGTGGAGCCGCGCGACCGCTCTATCCGCATCGTCGAAGCGTTCCGGTTTGAACTCGCGCGTCACCGGTATCTGATCCATGTCCGTTGGTAGCACCTGAACCGGCAACGAAAAAGCGAAAGTTTAGCAACCGAGGGTCAACGTTGGGCGGTTTCCCAGGCGGGATGGATCCAGACCGGCGCGTCGCTGGATGGCGGCGGGGCTTTGCCGCGGATCATATCCGCGGCTTTTTCCGCGATCATGATGGTCGGCGCATTGGTGTTCCCGCTGACGATCGAGGGCATGATCGAAGCATCCACCACGCGTAAACCCGCGATACCGTGGACGCGAAGCTGGTCGTCCACCACGGAGAGGGAATTATTGGTGCCGCCCATCTTGCAGGTGCCGACCGGGTGGTAGCAGGTCTCTACCGCCTGCCGCACCCAGGCATCGATGGCATCGTCGCTCTTCACCTCCGGGCCGGGGAACAGTTCGGCTCCGCGATAAGGATCCATCGCCTTTTGGGCCAGGATTTCGCGCAGGAGCTTGACCGAGGTCCGGAAATCGTCGCGGTCGCGCGGGTTTTCCAGATAATTGAAGACGATCGAGGGCTTTTCCTTCGGATCGGCGCTCCTGATCTCCAAGCGGCCGACGCTCTCCGGGCGCAGCAGATCGATATGCACCTGGAAGGCATGCTCGGCCCGGGTCTCCACCGTGCCCGGCTTCACGGCGAGGGGCATGAAGGTGAATTGCAGATCCGGATGCTCGATGCCGGCGCGGCTGCGGATGAAGCCGCCCGCTTCAAAGTGGTTGCTGGCGGCCGGTCCCGATTTCGCCAGGAACCATTGCGCGCCGGTGAGGAA
>DASYDA010000217.1:0-2108 GCA_036499865.1 Dongiaceae bacterium
CGATCTGTTGCAGGCGATGAATACCGGCCATGACGGTTCCATGGGCACCATCCACGCCAACAACCCGCGGGAATGCGTATCTCGCCTCGAGAACATGATCGCCATGGGCGGCTACAACCTGCCGGCCAAGACGGTGCGCGAGCATATCTCGGGCGCTATCCAGATCATCGTGCAGGCGGCTCGCCTGCGCGACGGCTCGCGCAAGATCACCCATGTCTCCGAGGTGGTCGGCATGGAAGGCGAAGTGGTAACCCTGCAGGATCTGTTCGTCTACGAGATCACCGGCGAAGACGCCCAGGGTCGTCTGACCGGCCGGCATCGCTTCACCGGTCTGCGCCCCAGCTTCTGGGATCGCGTGAAATACTTCGGCAAGGAACGCGATCTCGTCGAGGCGATGGAGGGCGCCATTGCATAATCTGGTAGCTAATCCTCAGCTCCTGATGCTTGCAATTTCGACGCTGGCGGCCGTCATCGTTCTGCTCCTCGGATTCGGCGCTTACGTCATTATTACCGCGCCGCAAGCGAAGTTAAAGCGGCGCATCAGCGCCGTGGTGGGAGAGCCACAAGCGGCGATCGCATTGGCGGGGGCCGGGCGCAAGGGCGGCGTGGCGGAAGGCGCCAAGCGCAAAAAGCAGATTCAGGACCGGCTGAAGGCCGCGGAAGAAACCCAACAGAAGCGGCGTGGCTCGAGGTTGCGCGAGCGATTGATTTGGGCCGGTCTCAAAATCGGGCCAAAGCAATTCATCCTTTATGCCTGCATTTGCGGGGCTGTCGTGACGGGGCTGGGTTGGGTGGCCGGGTTGCCGCTGTTCGTGCTGCCCGCAGCGGCGGCGGTCGGCTTTGTCGGCATACCGAAGCTCATCCTGTCTCGGCTGATCAAGCGCCGCCTCAAGAAGTTCGTCGCCGCATTTCCGGATGCCATCGACATCATCGTGCGCGGCGTCAGATCCGGTCTCACCGTCGGCGAGTGCCTCAACATCATCGCGCAGGAATCCCCCGATCCGGTCGGGCCCGAGATGGGCATGGTGAATGAGGCGATCAAGCTGGGCCAGACGATGGGCGACGCCATGCAGCGGATGAGCGATCGCATCCCGAGCCCGGAGTTCCGCTACTTCACCATCGTGCTCGGTACCCAGCAAACCACTGGCGGCAACCTGGCGGAGACACTTGCCAAGCTTTCCGACGTGCTGCGCCAGCGCAAGAAGATGCGGGACAAGGTCTCGGCGATGTCCAGCGAAGCCAAGGCGTCGGCGTCGATCATCGGCTCGCTTCCGCTCCTGGTGATGGCCGCGCTGTCGTTCCTCGCCTTCGACTATGTTTCGCTGCTGTTCACGACCAAGACTGGAAACTTCCTGCTTTTCATCGGCGCCGCCACCATGACGATGGGCGTGCTGGTGATGCGCAAGATGATCAATTTCGACATGTAGGCTCGGGCGAAACCCGGCTCCAATCCCGCCCCAGATGAGACGGTAGACCGATGTTCACCAACTTCGAATTCGGCTTCGACCTGCCGACTGGCATCGTGATCACGGCATTCATCGCCGCCTTCGCCTCCGTGTTGGCCGTGGCTCTGCCGTTCCTGAATAGAAGCGATTTCGCCGCACGCCGTCGCGCCGTCGTCAACAAGCGCGAGGAGCTGGCGGTCGCGCAGCGCGAAGGATTCCAGCAGCGCCGCCGCCTGCAACCCGGCCGATCAGAAGGCTGGATGCGCGCGGTGATCAAGCAGCTCAAGCTCCAGGACATGCTGGAGGCGAAGGATCTGAAACGACGCCTGGTTCAAGCCGGTTGGCGCAGCAATTCGGCGCCAGTCACTTTCATATTCATGCGGATCGCGACACCCCTGCTGCTTGGTGGGGTGGCGGCCTTTTACGCTTGGACCATCTTCGCGGATTGGGTCTTTCTCAAGAAGCTGCTGGTGGTCGCCGTGACCATTCTGTTCGGCTTCGTTTTGCCGTCGATCTTTCTCACCAATGCGGTGCAGAAACGGCAAAAGATCGTGACGCGGGCCTTCCCCGATGCATTGGATCTCATGGTGATCTGCGTCGAATCCGGCATGTCGATCGAAGCGGCCTTCAACAAAGTCGCCGAGGAGATGGCCGAATCGGCGC
>DASYDA010000218.1:0-3422 GCA_036499865.1 Dongiaceae bacterium
CGAGGCGGACTATGTGAAAAAGGGCGGCCATTTCGGCCCGCACAACATCTATGAGAACCGGCCGGACGGCTTCGTCAGCTCCGAGCTGATCTTCGCCACCTACCAGAACGCGGGCATCCGTGTCTTTGATATCAGGAACCAGTACCGGCCCGAGGAGGTCGCCTGCTTCGTCCCCCCAACGCCGGAACGCCTGGTCGATCCCAGGCCGAACCGCACCAAGGTGATTCAATCCTGCGATGTTTATGTGGATAAGCAGGGTCTGGTTTACAGCAATGACTATAATGGCGGATTGTATATTCTGGAATACAAAGGCTGATGCGGCGGCTGATGCTGCCGCGGCAAGTCTCCATAGTGGGGTGCGTCGTGGCCAGCGCTTGTCGGTCACGACGCGCTCGATAGGACAGTGCGTTTACATGGCGTCGTTGACGGCCGATTCCGACCTTTCCGCATTTCTCGATGCCTGCCGCGCGGCCGTGGGGGCGGCATATGTGCTGACCGCGGCCGAAGACATGCAGCGCTTCGAATGGGATTTCTGGAGGCAGTATCACGGCCGGGCCGCCGCGGTGCTGCGGCCCGGAAGCACGGCAGAGGTGGCGGAACTCGTCGTCGTGGCCGCCCGGCACGGCGTCAAGATCGTGCCGCAAGGCGGCAATACCGGTCTGGTCAATGGCGGAATTCCCGACGACAGCGGGGCGCAGGTGGTGCTGTCGCTTGAGCGGATGAACAAGGTGCGCGCCGTCGATCCTTCCGGCGAGCACATGATAGTCGAGGCGGGCTGCCTGCTGGACGCCGTGCAGCAGGCAGCGGCCGAGGCCGGGCGGTTCTTCCCGCTCGCCATGGGCTCCAGCGGTTCCTGCAGGATCGGCGGAAACCTTTCCACCAATGCCGGCGGTATCAACGTGTTGCGCTATGGAATGGCGCGCGACTTGGTGCTCGGCCTCGAAGTGGTGCTGGCGGACGGCCGGATCCTGGATCTGCTGCGGCCGCTCCGGAAGGACAACACCGGCTATGACCTGAAGCAGCTCTTCATCGGCGCGGAGGGGACGCTCGGCATCATCACAGCGGCTGCCTTGCGTCTCGCCGCGATCCCGCGTGAGCGAGTGACGGCGTGGCTGAGCGTCGTGCGCCCGGCCGATGCGATCACGCTCTTCAAACGCTGCCGCGACGCCTTCGGCGAGCTCATCTCCGCCTTCGAGATGCTCTGCTCGCGCGGCGTTGAGATCGCGGTCGAGGAGCTTGAGCACGTGCAGCGCCCGGTCGCCGAAGCGCAGCCCTGGCACGTACTGGTCGAGATATCGTGGATGTTCGAGGACGGATTGCGCGCGCGGGTGGAGACAGTGCTGGCAGATCTCCTGGAAGCGGGGCTCTGCCTCGACGGCACCATCGCGGAAACCGAAGCGCAGCGCGCCAACATGTGGCGCATTCGCGAGGGTCAGAGCGAGTCCGCGAGCAAGCGCGGCTACATCATCCGGAGCGACATCACTGTGCCCATCGCCGAGATCCCGCGGCTCCTCGCCGATATCGACGGCTGGGGCGATGCGATACCGGCGAATGTGACGGTGCTGCCCTTCGGCCACGTTGGCGACGGCAATCTCCATGTCAACTTCCTGGTGCCGGAGGCGAAGGCCAAAGACTACTACGATCCGCTGCTGGGGCGGCTCTACGACACGGTCGATCGCCTGCGTGGCTCGATCAGCGCCGAGCACGGCGTCGGCCGGGCAAAGCGCACGGCGGTCGATGCCCGAAAGCCCGCCGCGGCCCGCGATCTCAGCCGGCGGATCAAGCGCGCCCTCGACCCCGAAAACCGGCTTAACCCCGGCATCGTCATCGATCCATCGGAGCTTTGATCGTGAGTTCAGTGCAAGCGGCGGTGCCCGTCTCGCGACGCCTGCCGATCCAGATCTACGCCCTTACCGTCGGTGCCTTCGCCATCGGCACCACCGAGTTCGTCATCATGGGCCTGTTGCCCGACGTCGCGCGCGATCTCGGTGTCGGCATCCCGATGGCGGGCTTCCTGGTCACCGGCTATGCCGTGGGTGTCGTCATCGGTGCGCCGATCTTCACCCTCGGCACCAGCCGGGTGCCGCGTAAGACGCTGCTGATCGGTCTGATGAGCCTCTTCATCGCCGGAAACGTCCTGGCTGCGGTGGCGCCGAACTACCCCATCATGCTGGTGGCGCGGATCATCGCCGCGCTGAACCATGGCACATTCTTCGGTGTCGGCGCCGTGGTGGCTGCGGGCCTGGTGGCGCCGGAGCGCAAGGCCAGTGCCATCGCGCTGATGTTCACCGGCCTCGCGCTGGCGAACATCCTCGGTGTGCCGTTGGGGACCGCCATCGGCCAGATCTGGGGCTGGCGCGCCACCTTCTGGTGCGTGAGCGCGCTCGGCATCCTCTCCGCTCTTTCGATCTACATCCTGGTGAAGCCGGTGAAGATGGAAGCGGAGCCCGACATCCGCCGCGAACTCCATTCGCTGACCCACCTCGATGTCTGGATTGCGCTCTTCACCACCGTGCTCGGCTTCGGTGGCGTCTTCGTGGTGTTGACCTATATCGCGCCGATCCTGCTCGACGTTACCGGCATCACCCGGGAGCATATCACCTACGCCATGCTGGTGTTCGGCGCCGGCCTCGTCATCGGCAATATCCTTGGCGGGCGGGCGGCGGACAAGGCGTTGATGCCGGTCCTGATCGGTGTGCTCGGTCTGCTCGCCTTGGTGATGCTGGCATTCACTTGGACCATGGCTGCCGTGGTTCCGGCCTATGTGACCATCTTCATCTGGGGCATCGTCGCCTTCGCCACCATCGCGCCGCTGCAGACGCGCGTGGTCGCGACTGCGCGCGGCGCGCCGACCCTGGCTTCGTCGCTCAACATCGCGGGCTTCAATCTCGGCAATGCCGGCGGCGCGCTGGTGGGTGGACTTCTGATCGATGCCGGCGCCGGTTATCGGGCGCTCACGATCGCCGGCGCGGCGATTTCCGGCGCGGGGCTGCTGCTCGCCGCCTGGGGTGCGGCACGCGAACGAGCGGGAAATCTCTAGGGGAGGAAAGCATGTTCTACGGGCAAATCGAGGGGACCGCATTCGAGACCATCGATGAGCGGTTCGAAGCCTGTTATGTCGGCCATGCACGAGTCGAGCGGCTATGGACCGGCGCGCGATGGTCGGAGGGGCCTGCCTGGTTCGCCGGCGGGCGCTATCTGATCTGGTCGGACATCCCGAACAACCGCATGCTGCGCTTCGATGAGACCGATGGATCGGTTTCGGTGTTCCGTGAGCCTTCCAACAACTCCAACGGCAACACGGTGGATCGGCAGGGCCGGCTGGTGACCTGCGAGCATCTCGGGCGCCGCGTCACCCGCACCGAGCACAACGGATCGGTCACGGTCGTCGCCGATCGCTATGACGGCAAGAAGTTGAATTC
>DASYDA010000219.1:0-16367 GCA_036499865.1 Dongiaceae bacterium
CGTCGAAGCCCTCGGCCTTCTCGATCCTGTCTTCATCCATGTAAAGCCCCCGATTGACCTCGATCTGCAGGCTGTGGCGGCCTTCCTGCGGCCGTCCGAAACGCGTCACCAGCTCCGCGCCCTTGAACGGATGATTGAGACGCACGGTGTAGCCGAAGCCGCGCAGGGTCTCGCCGACAAATTCGGTGAATTCAGGATCACAGCTCTCACCTTCGAGATCGCCCAGCACGAAATCGTCGCGCGGAATCGATTGGCCCTTTTTGCGCCCCATCGCCTTCATGGAATGGGCGTTTATGTGCCAGACCGCGCCGAAGCGGCGGTGGCGCTCTTCCAGCATCTCCTCCAGCGCCGCATGGTAGGGGCGGTGGTACCGCGCGATCCGCGCCTCGATCTCGGCCACGGGCAGGACCCGGTCATAGATCGAGACATTTCCCCGGATCAGCCTCCGGATGAGCCCGAGCCCCATTTCGGTGCGCTCGGTCGCCCGGACGCGATGCGGCCATGGTTCCGCCAGCATGCCGTCATCGATCTCGCCTTCATGGCGGTTGGGATCGATATAGCTGCGGGGAAACAGCGCCTTGAGGAAGCCCGCGCCGTGGCGCGGTGCCGTATCGTAGAGTTCGTCCACGAAGGCATCCTCGGCGCGGCGCAGCAATGCCATCGGCGCGGCATGGCCGAAATCCTCGGGATAGACGCGCCCGCTATGGGGCGAATCCACCACCAACGGACACGCGACATTTTGATCCGCGGCGTCGGCGCGAACCAGGATTTCCGGCAGGAATTGTATGATCTTAGAAGCCTTGGAATCTGGGGTCATGGGCGGCTATTCTGGGGCGGAGTTTTCAAAGGTCAACAGAAAGCAGGCCATCGTGGCGGCACAACCGCAAAGCCTTGAGATGATCCGCAAGCTTGTGGCATTCGACACCACCAGCCGCAACTCCAATCTCGAGCTCATCGATTTTGTGCGCAATCATCTGGATGGCCTCGGCATAGAGACCGTCCTGGTGCCGGACGAGACGGGTAAGAAAGCCAATCTCTATGGCACGATCGGCCCCCACGATCGGCCCGGCATCGCGCTTTCCGGTCACACTGACGTCGTGCCCGTCGACGGCCAGGACTGGTCCAGCGACCCTTGGGCGATCGTCGAGCGCGAAGCGCGGCTTTTCGGGCGCGGCACCTGCGACATGAAGGGCTTCCTCGGCTGCGTGCTGGCGGCCGTGCCGCAATTCGCGCGCACGCGGCTCGAAACGCCGCTGCATCTCCTGTTCTCCTTCGATGAGGAAGTGGGTTGCCTCGGCGTGCGTCGCGCCTTGACGATGATCAAGGATCTGCCGGTGAAACCGAAGGGCTGCATCATCGGCGAACCCACATCCATGCAGGTCGCCATCGCGCATAAGGGCAAGAAGAGCGTGCGCGCCCATGTGCACGGCAAGGAATGCCATTCCTCGCTGGCGCCGAAAGGCGTCAATGCCATCGAATACGCGGCCGAAGCCATCGCCTATCTCAAAGGCATGGCGCGGCGCTTCGCCGCCGAGGGCCCTTTCGACTACGATTACGACGTGCCGCACACCACCGTTCATACCGGCGTCATCCAGGGCGGCACCGCGCTCAACATCGTGCCGAAGGATTGCCATTTCAACTTCGAATTCCGTCATCTCCCGGCGAACGATCCGGAAAAGCTTTATGGCGAGTTCAAGGAATTCGTGGAACGGCAGCTTCTGCCGGAGATGCGGAAGGTCGCGCCGGAAACCGGTTTCAGCTTCGAGCAGATCTCGGCTTTCCCCGGCTTGGACACTTCGGAAGATTCCGACATCACCACGCTCGGCAAAAGCCTCGCGCAAGCCAACGGCACCACGAAGCTCGCCTTCGGCACCGAAGGCGGTCTGATCCAGGAGATCGACATTCCGACGATCATCTGCGGTCCCGGCAGCATCGAGCAGGCGCACAAGCCCGACGAGTATGTCGACATCGACCAGATCGCCCAATGCGAAGCATTCCTGGAACGGCTGCGGGGAAAGCTCGCGAAGCAGTGACGGCGCATCTCTGGTTCGATGCCGAGCATACCCACGCCGCCGCAGGCGTGTTCCTCCTGACAAAAGACGATCGGCTCGTCCTTCAGCTTCGCGACGATATTCCGAATATCGACAATCCCGGCATGATCACGACCTTCGGCGGCCAGGCCGAGCCCAACGAGACTGCCATCGACTGCGCCTTGCGCGAGATCGCTGAAGAAACCGGATTGCAGGCCGATCCCTCGGATCTGCGCTATCTCGGCTCGGTCTCCAAGCGGGATTGGCGAGGCAACATGACGGCCTGTGTGTTCTTTGTCCTGGCAGATATTGATTCATCTGCGCTCGTCATCACCGAAGGAACTGCGGTCACGCTTTCCCGAGTCGAGGTCGTTGACGATCCCCGCTTGACGCTCACATGCCGCGCAATGGCTGCTAAAATTGAGATCTTTGGTGATTTGGTGTAATAAAGCGGTCAGGACGAACATTTAGCTTGAACGTCCAGCGCTCGCCCCTACCTGTACCGGTTTGGGGCGCTGTTTTTCGAAGGCGTAAGCCGGAAAGCGGAACAACCAACCTAAAGCGGCGATGCAGCGTACGAAACGCTGCAAATATTGGCGTTCGGTCTTTCCAACGTTGCAGACAAGACACAGCGTTGCATTCAAGCGACATAAGCACAAGGATTATTTGTGACAACACGCCGGCTTCGAATCACGATCCTCGACCTCATCGTCAAAGGACCCGCCAAGAGCCTGTTTCAGCGAGTAATGAACGCCAATCTCGCCAGCATCATGCCCCAGGTGGTCGCCGCATGGTGCGAGGAGCTTGGCCATGAAGTGCGTTACGTCTGCTACACGGGATTTGAAGATCTGACCACCGAGTTGCGTGAAGACACCGATGTTCTGATCATCGGCGCTTTTACCCGCGGCGCGCAAACCGCTTATGCGATCAGCAATCTTTTCCGCCAACGCGGCGCGATCACGGTTCTGGGCGGTCCCCATGCGCGCTGCTACCCGGAAGACGCGGCGAAGTATTTCGACTACGTGCTGGGCTTCACCGACAAGGCGACAATCCTCGACCTCCTGAAGGATGGCGCGCCGCATCGCCCGCTCGGCCGGATAATGAGCGCCGCGCGCCAGCCTCTGTCGCTTCCCAGCTTGCGCCAGCGCTGGAAATACGTGTCGGCGAATCTTGCCAAGGCGCCGTTCGTCAAAGTGGCGCCGATGATCGGCAGCATGGGCTGCCCTTATACCTGCAGCTTCTGCATCGATTCCGTCGTGGACTATCAGCCACTGGAATTCGACGTGATCCGCGACGACCTGAAATTCCTGCAGACGAAAGTGCGCAAGCCGATCGTCGGCTGGCATGACCCGAATTTCGGCGTGCGCTTCAACGACTACATGTCGGCGATCGAAGATGTGGTGGCTCCGGGCCGCATGCGATTCATCGCCGAAAGCAGTCTCTCTTTGCTGTCGGAGCCGCATCTGAAGCGATTGAAGGCGAACGGCTTCGTCAGCGTCCTGCCGGGAATCGAATCCTGGTACGGAATGGGCAACAAGTCGAAGACCGGTGCTTCTACCGGCGAGGATAAGGTGCGTCAGGTCGCCGACCATGTGAACATGGTCTTGCGCTACATTCCGCACATTCAGACCAATTTCGTGCTGGGACTGGATTCCGATAGCGGCGAAGAACCTTTCGAGCTCACCAAGCGGTTTCTCGATCTGGCGCCGGGCGCCTATCCGGCGTTTTCCCTGCTCACCGCCTATGGCGCGGCGGCTCCGCTCAATCTCGAACTGCAGCGCGCCGGCCGCGTGCTGCCTTTCCCGTTCCACTTTCTCGACGGCAATCACGCGATGAATGTGCGGCCGCTGAACTATGAATGGAGCGAGTTCTATGCGCGCGCCGCGGACCTCACGCTTTATGCCTTCTCGCCGCTCCGCAACTATCGCCGCTGGCGGGCCAATTCCGGGCTGGGCACCAAGGCCCTCAATCTGGTGAGATCGGCTTCTTCGCGCCGCGGCCAATACCAAACCAAGATCGGTCGACGGCTGAAGACTAATCCGCAGCTCCGCCCATTCCTTGACGGCGAGTCCGATGTCCTGCCGGGTTTCTATCGCAAGAAAATCCGCAGCAATCTCGGCGTGCTCTGGGAGGCGCTCCCCGAGGGCGCGCTGGTTCACGACCAGAATGCCTATCTGAAACGCCACGAGGCCGCGAAGGCGGCCGAATAGATCGGTTATAGACCGGTTCAGGTCGAGTTCGGCTATTCTCCCGCCGCCAGGCTGAGCGCCGTCTGCTTCAATTGCCGCATATCGAGCTTGCCGGTGGCGAGGGTTGGCAGTTCATCGACGCGGCGCAGGTCGCGCGTTTTCGGGATCCACAATTTGGGCAGCCCGCTCTCGGTCAGGCCTTGCCAGATCTGGTCGGCCGCCAATGCCGCCTCCGACACATAGAGGCCGAACAGCCTTTCGCCGCGATCGGCGTCAGGCACCGCCACCACGGCGGCGCCCGCGACGCCCGGAATCTTCAGCATCGCTTCCTCGATCTTCAGATGCGGGACCATCTCACCGCCCACCTTGGAGAAACGCGAGAGCCGGTCGGTGATCTGGATGAAGCCGTCCTGGTCGATCACGGCGAGATCGCCGGTGACATACCAGCCGTCCCGGATGACCTCAGCGGTGCGCTCAGGATCGTCGAGATAGCCGATCATGCGGCCGGGGCCTTTCAGCAGCAGCAACCCCTCCTCGCCCCAACTGCGATCGGCGCCGGTTTCGGGGTCGACGACCTTGGCCGCGACGCCGGGGACCGGATGGCCGACGGTGCCCGGCTTGGTGCCGACCTGGCGATCCGCACCTTCCAGCACATCCGGCACATTGACCGCCACCACCGGGCCCATCTCGGTCGCGCCATAGCCTTCCAGCAATTGGATGCCGAACTTCTCCTTGAAGGCCGCGGCGAATTCCGGGCGCAGTCGCTCCGCCCCCACCACCACATGGCGCAGGCTGGCGAGATCCTCCTTCGTGCAAACCCGGTAGTAGGATTGGGAGAACGTGGGCGTCGAGATCAGCAGGGTTGCCTTGTATTTGTTGACCAGGGCGCCGATCGACTTCGCATCCAGGGGGTTCGGGTGATAGACGACGCCGATCCCCAGCACCATCGGCATGCAGAGCGTTCCGGTAAATCCGAAAGCGTGGAAGAAGGGCAGCACGCCCATCACCCGGTCATCCGCGTCGGCGGAGAGGATCTGCGCGATCGCCTCGAGATTGGAGATGATGTTGTGATGCGAGAGCATCACGCCCTTGGGCTCGCCGGTCGAGCCCGACGAGAACAGGATGGTGGCGAGGTCCGTGAACGGATTGCCGCGCGGCGCCTTCAGCTTCACGAGCAGCCGGGTCGGCGTCAGCAAGGCCGCGATATAGGTTCGCAGGCGCCCCGCTTTGGTGAAAGCACCCATGATGTCTTCCACGAAGATGGTGCCTGGCCGCGCTTCCAGCTTCGCCTTCGCCAGGAAGACCTTCGAGGCGATGATGGTGCCGATCTTCGCCTTGGTGATAGCGGTATCCATGGCTGCGGCGCCGATGGTGAAATTGAGATTGACCGGCGTCTTTCCCGCCAGCATCAAGCCGAGATTGACCAATGCGCCGCCCACCGAAGCCGGCAGCAGCACGCCGACATTGCGGTCCTGCGGCCGCTCGCGGCGCAGCCAGTCCGCCAGCATCAGTGCGCCGGTCAAGGCCGCGCCGAAGTTCAATTTCCGGCCGGTGGAATCCGCCATGGCGAAGCGGAACCAGTGGCGTTTCGCGGTACGGATGAAGCGAGTCGGCACCAGGTCATCGGGCTTCCGGCGATACTCGAAAGCACGGGCGGCCATCTCCAACAGCTGCGTGCGCACATCCCAGGCGAGGGTGCTGGAAGGCAGCGGATTGCCGAAAGTCACAGTGACCGGATAGATGAAGTGCTTCGGCCATTTCCAGAAGAACTTGCCGTCCTTGAAGCTGAAGACCGAACCCCAGACCTGATCGAGATGAACGGGGATGACCGGCACGTCGAGGCCCTGCACGATCTTCTCGAAGCCGCGCTTGAACGGCAGCAGGTTGCCGGTGCGGCTGATCGCCCCTTCGGCAAAGATGCAGACCACATGCCCGCCCTGGAGCTCTGTCCGCGCGGTGCGGATCGCATCGATCACATTGCGGCCGCCCCCGGTCGGGATCGCGCGCATCAGGCGGAAGAACCGGCCCAGCACCGGTATCTTGAAGAACGGCGCATAGACCATGAAGCGCAGGAAGCGCTGGATCGAGGAGCCGACCAGCAAGCCGTCGACGAAAGAGACGTGATTGCAGACCAGCAAAGCCGGGCCGTTCAGCGGAACATTCTCCGGATTGACGATCCGTATCCGGTATATGCTGTGGGTCAGCATCCAGAGCAAGAAGCGGGTGATGAAATCCGGTAGCAGGATAAAGAGATAGGCCGTGACCACGAAGGTTGCGAGGCCAGAGATGAACACCACCTGGTCCGGCCCGAGATGCAGCCCGCTGCCGAGCCCCGCGTTCACCCCCGCCGCCGCTAGGATGCCAAGGAAGTTCAGCACGTTGTTGGCGGCGATCACCCGCCCACGAACCGCGGCGGCGGATTTCTGCTGCAGCATGGCGTTGATCGGCACGGAGTAGAACCCGGCGAAGAAGCCAAGCACGGTCAAGCACGTCAATGCGCCCCCGAAGGTGTCGGCGCTCACCAGGAACAGGGAGGTGAAGCCGATGCCGATCGACCCGATCGGCACCAGGCCGAGTTCGACCTTGCGGCCGGAAAGCCGGCCGGCAACCATGCTGCCGATGCCGATACCGATCGCCACCGCCGCCCAGAGCCAGCTCGTATGGGATGCGTCGACATGCAGGACCTGCTTGCCGTAGAGCGGTATGGCGATCTGCAGCAATGCGCCGAGGAACCAGAACCAGGAATTCCCCAGAATCGTCAACCAGAGGCGGCGGTTGCGACTGACCTCGATGATGGCCGAGATGCTGTCGGCCACAGCATTGTACCGGAACGGTTTGCGGGCGAGCGGCTGCGGCGTGCGACCGATGCCGAAGCTGGCGAGCGTGCCCACCACCGCGATCGCGACCTCGATAGCGCCGAGCAGATTGGGTCGATCTCCCACATATTGGAACAGGAACCCGCCCAGCGCCGTGCCGACGATGATCGCGAGGAAGGTGCTCATTTCGATCAGCGCGTTGCCGCGGGAGAGGTCCCGGTCCGGCAGGAGTTCCGGCAGGCAGCTATACTTGGCCGGCGAAAAGAAGGTCGAATGCGTCGCCATCAGCAGCACGATGACCAGCATGAGCGGCACGTTGCCCAGCACGAAGGCGATCCAGGCCAGCGCCATCGCCACGACCTCGATGCTCTTGGTGCCTATCAAGACGGAACGCTTGGAGAAATTGTCCGCGAGCTGGCCGGCATATCCGGAAAAAACGAGGTAAGGCAGGACGAACAGCGCGGCGATCAGTGTGACGTAGAGATTGGACTGGCTGTCGCTCACCGCGTAATGCATCACGTAGAAGGTGACCAGAAAGCGATAGACGTTGTCGTTCAATGCCCCCAGGAACTGGGTGACCAGCATCCAGCCGAAGCCCTTGTCCAGGATCAGCTGGATATAGCTGCGATCTTCCATTTCTCCCCGCCGCGATACTCGTCCACGCGATTCGCGCCCAACATGGTCAATTGACCGGGACCGATACCGTCGGTCAAGCTGCGGGACACAATCCCGCGGCTGGTATCACAATTTCGACATAGCGGCTCGGCGGCCCGGGATTCAAGGTCTCAGGGACTGGAATCCCAGCAAAGCCACCCCACATGCAATTGACAATCATTCCTAACTGGCGTTAAGGTTTGGCCATGATCGTCTGTATCTGCAACGCCTATCGCTCGACCGAAATCGCGGCGAAAGCCCGGGAAATCCCCTGCGGCGCGCCCGGTCATGGCGACGTTCATGCAGTCTATGAGGCTCTGGGCTCCGGCCCCCGCTGCGGCTGCTGCCTTGATACAGCCCAGGACATCATTGATGAAACGACCGGCTGCTGCCATCGCCGGCTCCTGGCGGCGGAGTGAGGCTAAGATGTTGATTTGGCGTGCAACTCCCACCTCTCATTGGGCCGCCTTGTTCGCCTGGCTCAGGCCCCGCCGCAGCCGTTAACCCGAAAACGCCGCCCCGTTTCCGAAGCGGCGTTTCCCAGTTAGATCGACCCGTTCAATTCGACCCGTTCAGTTCGAATCGACCAGCACCACTTCGGCGTCGTCGATCGCCTTCACCCGGATCACCGGCACATCCTTGATCGCCGCGCCGTCGCGGGCGTCGATGGCCTCGCCGTTCACCTCGACCTTGCCCTTCGCCGGCACCAGATAAGCGTGCCGCTTCTCGCCAAGCGTATATTCCGCGCTCTCGCCCGCCTTGAGGCTGGCGCCGAGCACCCTTGCGTCGCTGCGGATCGGCAGCGCCTCGGTATCGCCCTCGAAGCCGCTGGCCAAAGCGACGAAACGGCCGGAGCGGTTGTCCTTCGGAAACGGCTTGGTACCCCAGGCCGGCTTGCCGCCGCGCTTGTTCGGGATAATCCAGATCTGGAAGATCCGGGTCGTCTCCGGCTCCAGATTGTATTCCGAATGGCGGATGCCGCTGCCGGCGCTCATCACCTGCACATCGCCCGCCTCGGTGCGGCCCTTGTTGCCCTGATTGTCCTCATGGGTGATGGCACCCTCGCGGACATAGGTGATGATCTCCATATCGGCATGGCCATGCGGCGGGAAACCGCTGTCAGACCGGATGGTGTCGTCATTCCACACTCTGAGCGCCCCCCAGCCCATCCGCTCCGGCGCATAATATTCCGCGAAGGAGAAGTGATGCTTGGCGTCCAACCAGCCATGGTTGGCGCCCCCGAGGGTGTCGAAGGGTCTGCGTTCGATCATGATCTGTCTCCACTGATCCCCATAGAGGGGCGGTCGGCGGCGTCACGCCACGGACCTGTTCCTCACTTGACCCTCAAAATGGGCAATGGAGGCATGGAGATAAAGAGCCTCCCGGGAAACGGATTGTTTCCCGGTCGCGGGGCTTGATTGCGAACTAGCTGCTTTCGCCCGGCTCCGACTGCATCTGGATGTAGTTCTGGACGCCCATCTTCTCGATCAGCTCGAGATTGGCCTCCAGCCAGTCCACATGCTCTTCCTCGGATTCGAGGATCTCGACCATCAGCTCGCGGCTGACGAAGTCCTTGACCTTCTCACAATGGATGATGCCGGCCTTGAGGTCCGGAATGGCGGCCATCTCGAGCTTGAGATCACATTCCAGGATTTCCTTGATGTTCTCGCCGATCATCAGCTTGCCGAGATCCTGAAGATTCGGCACGCCATCCAGGAACAACACGCGCTCGATCACCTTGTCGGCATGCTTCATCTCGTCGATGGATTCTTCGTATTCGTGCTTGCCGATGCGCTTCATCCCCCAATGCCTGAACATGCGGGCATGGAGGAAGTATTGGTTGATCGCGGTCAGCTCGTTCTTAAGGATCTTGTTCAGATGGACGAGGACTTCCTTGTCGCCTTGCATCGCGCGCTCCCTTGCACTTACCCCTTGAACCTATTGAGGGGCCGATCGGCAGGACCGATTGTGAATCGGCTCGGAGTCTTTTACTCTCGGCGGGAGGAGCAAACAACCTGTCATGCCGCCAACGCAAATCATTCGTACCACCTGCCCGCGCGACTGCTACGACGCCTGCGGCGTCGCGGTCGCGAAGCGCGCCGACGGCAAAGTGAAGGTGTTGGGCGATCCGGATCATCCGGTCAGCCGCGGGGCTCTCTGTGGCAAATGCGCCATCGCCTATAACGGTTCCTGGCTCGATCCCGAGATTCGGCTGATGCATCCGATGAAGCGCATCGGCGCCAAGCATGAAGGCCGCTTCGCGCGGGTTTCCTGGGACGAGGCCATCGGCGAGATCGCCGAAAAACTGAAACGGATCGCAACCGGAAAGGGCGCCGATACGGTCTGGCACAGCCATTATACCGGCACCTGCTCGCTGATCGCCGGCGGCTTCCCGCAGCGTTTCCTCAATCGCCTGGGCGCCAGCGAAGTCGATCCGGATTCGATCTGCAACGCGGCCGGCCATGCGGCACTGACCTATATGTACGGCGCCAGCGCCGAAGGCTTCGATCCGCGCATGGCGAAGGACGCGAAAGCGATCCTCATTTGGGGCGCCAATCCGCACTCTTCCGCGCCGCACCAGCACAAGCATTGGATCCGCGAGACCGAGGCGAAGATCATCGTCGTCGATCCGGTGAAGCATCCGACCGCCACGGCCGCGCATCTCCATCTGCAGCCTTTCCCGGGCAGCGATGCGGCGCTCGCTTTCGCCATCGCCCATGTGCTGCGCCGCGAGGGCGGAATCGACCGCGATTTCCTCGCCGCCCATGCGCTCGGCTGGGAAGAACTGGAACCGGAGATCGCGCGCTGCTCGCCGGAATGGGCGGCACCGATTACCGGCGTTCCCGCATCGCAGATCGAAGCAGCCGCGCATCTCTTCGGCGCCGGCCCCGCTCTGCTCTGGATGGGCCAGGGCCTGCAGCGCCAGCCGACCGGCGGCAATGTGTTCCGCGCCGTCGCCATGCTCTCGGCGCTCAAGGGCGACTTCGCGAAAGCCGGTGCCGGTTTCCTGTTCCTGAACGGCGGCGGCCGGCGCGGCCTCGACGGCGATTATATCGAGGCCCCGCATCTCCGCACCGGTGAACGACGCAAGGTCAGCCATATGGATCTGATCGAAACGCTGAGCGATCCGTTACAAGCCAATGCGCTCATCACCTGGAACGTCAACATCGCCGCCTCCAATCCGCGCCAGGAGAAACTCCACGCGGTGCTGAAACGCGACGACCTCTTCCACGTCGCCATCGACTGCTTCCCCACCGACACCACCGATTTCGCCGATTTCGTGCTCCCCGCCGCGAGCTTCCTCGAATTCGACGACATGGTCTCGCCCTATTTCCATCTCTCCCTCTCGGCGCAGGCGAAGGCAATGGAGCCCATCGGCGAGTCCCTGGCCAACCAGGAGATTTTCCGTCGCCTCGCCAAGGCCATGGGCTTCAACGAACCGGAACTCTTCGAGGATGATGCCGCGATCCTCGACACGCTCGCGCGCCAAGCCGGTCTCGCCGGCTTCGCCGAGCTGAAAGCGAAGGGCACGGTGGAACTCTATGCGGAGCCGGTGCCGCTGTTCGCCGATCTTCAGTTCCCCACGCCCTCCGGCAAGATCGAGCTTAAAAGCAAAAGCGCAGCCGCCGACGGCCATCCGGCCTTGCCGCAACCCTGGGCGGATCCCCGCCCCGCTTCGGGCAGCTTCCGCCTGCTCTCGCCGGCCTCCGCCTGGCTGATGAACAGCAGCTATCACGAGGACCGGAAGATCGCCGAGAAAATCGGCCCCGAGACCATCTGGCTGCACCCGGAAGACGCGGCGCGCCTCGCACTCCACGAAGGAGACACCGCCTCCGTCTCGAACGCGACCGGCCGGCTTGCCATGCGCATCGCCATCGGTGAGATCGTCCCGCTCGGCGTCGCCCTCGCCCATAAGAGCCGTTGGCCCAAGCTCCTGCCCGGCCATCTGAATATCAACGCGCTCAATCCCGGAACCAAGACGGATATGGCCGAAAGCTCCGCCGTGCACGGCATCGAAGTGACGATCGCTCGGGCCTAGATCGACTTCCGTTTCAGCAGGTCGTTGACGGCGGCGAGATTGGCCTTGGCGCCGATATTCTGGGGATCGATGTCGAGCACACGCTGGAAGGCATCGGCGGCGGCCTCGTCGCGGTCGAGTTGAAGGTTGACCAGGCCGAGGCCGGAAAGCGCGCCGATATGCCGTGGCTCCAGCTCCAGCACGTGGTCGATATCGTCCAAGGATTTCTTGTATTCGCCCATCAGGTAGTAGAGCGTCGCGCGCTTGTTCCAGCCTTCGGCGAAATCCGGCCGCTTGGCGATGATTCCGTTGAAACGGTCGAGCGCCGTCTGGAAATCCGTCTGCGTCATCGCCGTCGAACCCTCGTCCATCAGCTTGTCGATGGCGGGATCGTCGGCCTCGGTCCAGATCGCCCAAATCCTGGCTTCGATCGCGTTGGCAGCATCCGGCGAGGCGGCCTGCTTCAACTGGTCGAACAGCCCCGGCAGGCGCGCATCTTTCTGGTCCGCATCCGCGGGCGACAAGGCCAAGGCGGATAGCGCGATCAGGCAGAGGAGAAACGGCCGAACCATCAAGCGAGTTTAGCATCTGGCGCGGCAAAGATTCAGCGCTTAATCTTGCCACCTCGCGGTTAAGTGAGTGTCCTTCATGCCAGCCAAATCCTCAGAATTCTTCCCCGCCAATTATGCCGCCGGACGCGCGCGCTTTCGCGACGCGGCAACCGCGGCGGGTGGCGCGCTCGGCTCCCACGCCAATCCGGCGAAAGGGCCGGACGGCATCGCCCTCAGCACCGAGACCGCCTGGTTCGGGCCCAAGGATGCGAGCAAGCTGCTGATCGGCATGTCCGGAACGCATGGCGTCGAGGGCTTCTGCGGCTCCGGCATTCAGACCGGTTGGCTCGAAACCGGCAAGCTCAAGAAACTTCCCACCGATACGGCGGTCCTGCTGATTCACGCGATCAATGCCTCCGGCTTCGCCTGGGTCCGGCGGGTGAACGAAGGCAATATCGACCTCAACCGCAATTTCGTCGATCACGCGAAGACCTATCCGGACAATCCCGGCTATCGGGAATTGCGCGACGTCATCTGCCCGGCGGATTGGTCGGAGGAAAACGAGGCCCA
The DNA here is from genome assembly GCA_036499865.1 of Dongiaceae bacterium. Classification (GTDB taxonomy): domain Bacteria; phylum Pseudomonadota; class Alphaproteobacteria; order Dongiales; family Dongiaceae; genus Dongia. Next base: position 12,829 of record DASYDA010000219.1, read on the forward strand.
GAACCAGAAACGCATGGCGGTCTATCGCGACAAGCACGGCGCCATGGCGCTGCAGGCCGCGATCATGCAGGGCCAATATGTGGACAATGAGGGCGTCTTCTATGGCGGCACCACGCCGAGCTGGTCCAACCAGACTCTGCGCGCGATCCTGAAGCCGCATGCGGATCATGTCCGCGACGTCGCCTTCATCGATCTCCATACCGGCCTCGGGCCTTATGGCTACGGCGAGATCATCTCCAACCATCTGGCCGACGATCCCGGCAATGCGCGCGTGAAGGAATGGATGGGGCCGGAAGCCACCGACACCAATGTCGAAGGCTCCTCAACCTCCACCATCGTCACCGGCGACACCAATATCGGCGTCGCCCAGTCGCTCCCCAAGGCCAATGTCGCGGGGATCACGCTGGAATACGGCACGGTGCCGCTGGAGGACATGCTGGAATCCGTGCGCGCCGACAACTGGGTGCACATCCACGGAGATCTCGGCAGCGCCAAAGGCCGCGGGATCAAAAGCCAGATCCGCGACGCCTTCTATTGCGACAAGGACAACTGGAAGGGCATGGTCTTCGACCGCGCGATCGATGTCTATGACCGCATGATGGCGGGGCTCACGCAGTCATAGCAGCAACGCGGCGCATATCAGCCGCGCTGTAGCCTTTCGAGCTCCGCCGGCTGCGGCCCGCCGGAGGCCCAGTCGAGCAGTTCGACGGTATGGACGATTGGCGCCCGGATCGCGCCTTGCAATTGCTGCAGGCAGCCGATATTTCCGGTCGCCACCAGATCGGCGCCGGTCGCGTCGATATTCGCCGCCTTGCGTGCGCGCAATTGCCCGGCCAATTCCGGCTGCAGCAAGTTGTAGGTGCCGGCGGAGCCGCAGCAGAGATGCCCCTCGGCGATTTCCTTGAGCTCAAATCCGGCATTGCGCAGCAGATCCCGCGGCGGATCGACCACACGCTGCCCGTGCTGCATCGAACAGGCGGAATGATAAGCGAGCTTCAGCGGCGGCAGGTTGCGCGTCTTCGGCACCCCGCCGATCTCCGCCAGATATTCCGTGATGTCGCGGGCCTTGGCGCTCACTTCCGCGGCGGCATCCTTGATATCCGGCTCGTTGCGAAACATGAAGCCGTAATCCTTGATCGTGGTGCCACAGCCGGATGCGGTGATGAGGATCGCATCCAGCCCGCCTTGTGCGATCTCGCGCTGCCAGGCTTGGATATTGGCGCGGGCGAAGCGATGCGAGGCATCCGTGAATCCCATGTGATGGTCGAGTGCCCCGCAGCATCCCGCCCCTGCCGCGACCACGACCTCGACGCCCAACCGGTTGAGCAGCCGGACCGTGGCCGCATTGGTCTCCGGTCGCAGCACCGGCTGCACGCAGCCCGAGAGCAGCGCCACGCGGGCCTTGCGCGTTCCCTGCGCCGGAAAAACCTGTGGCTTGTCGGTCGGCGCCCGCCCCTTCGGCATGCCGGGCGCCATGGCGAGCGCCCGCTTCAGCCGCCCCGGTGCCCAGAAATGCGCACCGAACAGCTTGCCCAGGGCGGCCGCCAGCATCGTGGCGCGGAACAGGTTGGTCCGCGCCATGGTGAAGGCCAGCAGGCGCCGAAACCAGGCATCGCCGGCCGGCCGTTTGAAAGTCGCGGCAATATGCGCCCGGGCATGATCGACGAGATGCATGTAATGGACCCCGGAGGGACAGGTCGTCATGCAGGAAAGGCATGAGAGGCAGCGGTCGATATGCTTCGCTTCCGTGGCGCCGGCCGGCTTCCCCTGCTCCAGCATCTCCTTGATGAGATAGATGCGTCCACGCGGGCTGTCGAGCTCGTCGCCCAGCAGCACGTAAGTCGGGCAGGTCGCCGTGCAGAAGCCGCAATGGACGCAGGTCCGCAGGATCTTTTCAGATTCCGCGATATCGGGATTGGCCAATTGCTGGAGGCTGAATGTGGTCTGCACCTAAATCCCCTCCACCATGCGGCCGGGATTGAGGATCGCATTCGGGTCGAAGGCCTGTTTCACGCGCCGCATCAAATCGAGCGAGCCCTCGATCTCGAAGACCGGATTTTTCAATCGTTCGGCATCGGGCGCCCGCACCAAAGTCGCATGGCCGCCGCAAGATTTCAGCGCGGTGCGAACCTTTTCCGCATTGGCGCCCACAGTGGCGGGCAAGGCCAGCCAGATCAAGCCGCCACCCCAATCGAAGAAGTAGTTGCATCCCGAGAAGTCTATCGAGAAGCCGGCGGCCACTTTGGCACCGTCCGCCGGCGGCACGGAAATCCGCCAGAGAATCGCGTTGGCATCGACGAAGGTCGCGACGTCCCGCATCTCCCGCCAGAAGGAGGCGGAATTCTTGCTGTGGAGTTCCTCGGTCTCGCCGTCGGCAAGTTTGCGCAAAGTTGCGCAGCGATGCTCGACGGATGGTCCGGAACCTTCCAGCCGGAAGGCCGTGACGCTGCCCTTGCCGCCGACCAGTTCCGTCTTCGAGCGCAAAGCGATGGTTTCCGGCAGGTAGGCCGCCGCCGAGATTTCGCAATTGCCGCCCAGCACTTCCGTCATCGCACGGTTGCCGGCGACCGCATCGAGCCCGTGGAAGAGAACGGTGCGCACCTTCTCCGGCCTGGGAAGCGTCTTGATCGTCATCTCACCGAGAAAAGCGAGTGTGCCATAACTGCCGGCCATCAATTTCGGCAGATCGTAACCGGTGACATTCTTCACCACCTGGCCGCCGCCTTTGAAGACCTCGCCGCGTCCGTTGACTCCGGTGAAGCCGAGGAAATGATCCCGGGCCGCGCCGGCGACCAGCCGTCGCGGCCCGGAAAGATTGGTGGCGATGACGCCGCCGATGCTGCCGGTCGGCTTCTCGGGTCCGTCGTCGCCGGCATAGAGATCGCCGTAGTCCGGCGGCTCGAAGGCAAGATGCTGACGCTTCTCTGCCAGCGCCGCTTCGATCTCCGCCATCCGCGTGCCGGCCCGCACGGTCATGACCAGTTCCTCGGGATGATAGGAGATGATCCCCGACATGCCGGCGCTGGTCAGCATGCGCTGCGCGGACACCGGCCGGCCGAGGCCGCGCTTGCTGCTGGTGCCGAGAACCTCAAGCGTGGATTTGTTCGCGGCGGCGGTACGCACGGCTTCGGCGGCCTCGTCGAGCGAGGCTGGGCTCAGCAATTCCATATCAGAACCGGGGCAATTCGGGATGCGGCAGGTTTCCGCCATGCACATGCATGCGCCCCAATTCCGCGCAGCGATGTAATGTCGGGAAGACCTTGCCGGGGTTAAGCAGCAGATCGGGATCGAAGGCGCATTTCAGGCGGTTCTGCTGGTCGAGATCGATTTCCGAGAACATCACCGGCATCAGGTCGCGTTTCTCGACGCCGACGCCATGTTCGCCGGTCAGCACACCACCGACCTCGACGCAGAGCCTGAGAATATCGCTGCCGAAGGCCTCCGCGGCGTCGAGCTCGCCCGGCTTGTTGGCATCGTAGAGGATCAGCGGATGCAGATTGCCGTCGCCGGCATGAAAGACATTGGCGACCCTGAGCCCG